>CAZEWV010000083.1:1644-9323 GCA_964516025.1 uncultured Eubacteriales bacterium | reverse complement strand
GTGATGTAAAGCTGCACTCTGTGTCCGGGAATGTGTTGGCCAATGAGATCAAAGGGTCTGTTGATGCAGATACCATCAGCGGAAATGTTGTGCTGACCAATATCACCGATGCGGATGAAATCGAAGCCAGCGCCTTGAGCGGAAAAGTCAAATACGAGGGTGATCTTGCCTCCGACGGATACTACCATCTCAAGAGTCACAGCGGCCGAGTAGAGTTAATCGTTCCCTCTAGTGCCGCCTTTGACTTGGAGGCGAGAACGTTCAGCGGAAGCATCAACAGCGATTTTGATATCACCGTGCGCGGAAAAATAGGGAAGAGATCTCTCAGTGGAAGTGTTAATGGTGGAGGCGCGGAAGTCGAACTCAAAGCCTTTAGTGGAAACATCTACTTAAAGAAAAAATAAATCAAGCTTATCCTGAACGGGCAATAATTAAAGGGACATCATACTTAATTCTCCCGGAATTAAGTATGATGTCCCTTTAATTATTGCCCTATTTTTTTTGACATTCTATAGGGACAGTGATAGGTTTGATCCAGTCGATTGATTGGGAATATAATATTGTCAGCAGCTTTTCAAGGATTCCCGCTGTTGAATAAACTGATTAAAAATAGAGTATTAATAGAAGAACAAACACCCATGCTGATAAATGCTTCAATAATATTTCTGAACATGGATTATTCACGAAAGGAACATACTAAACATACTGAAATTAAAGTAAACACCGACATTTTTTATGAATTATTCAGGTTAAGAGGGAGGTGACATAATGCCCATAAAGATTTGGTATATCTGGATGATTATTGCCGCGCTCTTTGTAGTGGGTGAAATCTTCACGGCCGGATTTTTCCTTTTATGGTTTGGCATTGGAGCGGCCGTTGCCGGTGTGCTGGCCCTTTTTGGCCTTGGTTACATCTGGCAGTTGGGGGCTTTCGTACTCGTGTCGGGAGTTCTCTTTGTGGTTTCCCGGAGGTTTGCAGATAAGTTTACTAAAAAGCAGCCCCCCGGAATCGGTGCCGACCGGGTTATAGGTAAAGAAGGAATAGTACTCGAAGAGATCGATAACACTAAAAATATAGGTCGAGTCCGGCTGAAAAAAGAGGAATGGCGTGCGGACAGCGATACAAACGAAGTCATTCCTAATGGGAATCGGGTGGAAGTTATTCGGCTGGATGGAACCCACCTGGTTGTAAAAAAAATAAAAGAGGAGGAATAAAATGGAAGTTTTACTCGCTACTTTAGCAGTAGTCATATTTATCATTGCGGCGACGGGATTAAAGATAATCCGTCCATGGGAAAAAGGACTCATTGAGCGTCTGGGAAAGTACCAGCGAACGGCCGGCAGCGGTCTCACGCTCATCATTCCTTTTATGGAAAGACTCCTTAAGGTCGATATGCGGGAACAGGTGCACGATGTTCCTCCACAGGGCGTGATCACCAAGGACAACGTCGTTGTCGAAGTGGATGCCGTTGTTTACTATGAAGTCACAGATCCGACAAAAGTGACCTACAACGTGGCGAATTTTTATATGGCGGTCACCAAGCTGGCTCAAACCAATCTAAGAAATTTGATAGGAGACCTGGCGCTGGATGAGTCTCTCACATCGAGAGATGTAATCAACACACAGCTTCGCGAGATCCTCGATGATGCGACAGATAAGTGGGGTGTCAAGGTCACTCGAGTAGAACTCCAGAGGATCGAGCCTCCCGGGGATGTCACCGAGGCAATGCACCGTCAGATGAAGGCCGAGCGTGAAAGACGTGCCATGATCTTGGAAGCGGAGGGATTAAAAAAATCAGCCATTCTCAAGGCCGAGGGAGAGGCCGAAGCGATTAAAAAGGTGGCCGACGCCGATAAATATGAAAAATTGACTGTTGCCAAGGGTGAGGCCGAAGCCATAGAGACTGTTTACGGTGCCATTCACCAAGGGAAACCGACTAACGATCTCATTGCCATCAAGTACCTTGAAGCCCTTCAGAAAATAGCCGATGGGAAATCCACAAAAATCTTCCTTCCTATTGAAACGTCAGGAGTGCTGGGCAGTATTGGCGGAATCGGAGAACTTTTTAAGGAGAAGATCTCTCCGGAAATAGAAGATAAATAACAGATGTCAGGCTAGAAATTTATGGTCCTTCCTATTTGTTGAATCTCCACTCGAAAGTGTTCGTTTAGAACTCGTTGGCGTTTTGAGAAAAAAACTTGCCTGTTGAGGGGAGAGAGTGATAAATTGGAGAAACAAGCTATGGACTTCCATAAACTCTCTTTTCCGGAAGCTCCCCTTATTAAGGTCACACCTCCGGGGCCAAAATCCAAAGAGCTGCTCGATTTTCAATCTGTCCACGAGGGATCGGCCGTCTCTTATCCAAGGGGACTGCCTATGGGACTCAGTCTGGCTAGGGGGGCGACAGTCGAAGATGTTGATGGAAACATCTATATCGATTTTTTTGGTGGAGCCGGTGTCATGAATGTCGGCCATTCCAACCCCGATGTCCTGGCTGCTGTATCCAATCAGCTCGATAAGCTCACCCACTCCCTCGATTTGCCTTCTCCTCCTAGAGCGGATCTAGTCAAAGTCCTCACGTCTCTCCTGCCGGACTCTCTGGGCAAGGTCTTCTTTTGCGGCCCCACTGGATCAGATGCCGTAGAGGCTGCAGTCAAGCTGGCTAAATATAATTCCCAGCGGACTACTTTGATTGCCTTTCAAGGAGGTTATCACGGGATGACAACAGGAGCCCTCTCGCTTTCCAGCGGACGAGATTTTAAAGAACAGTTCCTGCCCTTGCTTGCTGGAGTCCATTTTGTTCCCTATGCCTACTGTTACCGCTGTGTTTTCGGGAAAAATTCCGACACCTGTGAAATCGACTGTGCCAAATATCTTGATTATATCCTGGATGATCCACATTCGGGTGTGGCCAAACCTGTTGCGGCCATAATCGAAGCCATACAAGGTGAGGGAGGCTCAATTGTGCCGCCCGATCGTTTCCTCCCGTCTATTAAGGACATCTGTATGAAACACAGTGTGCTTCTCATTGTCGATGAAATCCAGGCCGGATTTTGCCGCACTGGGAAAATGTTTGCTTTTGAACACTTTGGGATTGTCCCTGATATTATGACCATGAGTAAAGCTCTTGGAGGAGTAGGTTTTCCTATCTCGGGGATAGCCTATAGGAGAGAGCTTGACACCTGGCCACCAGGCAAACATATAGGCACTTTCCGCGGGAATGTTTTAGCTTTTGCCGCCGGCCATGCGGCTTTGAGATTCATGTTGCAAAGGGACCTTGCCGGCCATTCTCTTAGTCTTGGAGAAAAAATGCTGTCCTGGCTCAAGGAAATTGAGAAGGATTCGAAAATAATCGGTGAAGCCAGGGGAAAGGGATTAATGCTTGGAGTGGAACTCGTCAAAGATAAGGCCACAAAAGAACCAGCACCCGAATTAGCCAGTCTAGTGAGGACAATCTGTCATCAACATGGTCTTTTGATAGAAATTGGAGGTCATTTTGCGAATGTGATACGTTTTCTTCCTCCACTCGTGTTGACGGAGGATTTAGCCCTCAAGGGCATAGAAATTTTTGAAGATGCTATAAAAAAAGCTGAGGGGTCACCCTAGCTAGAAGAAGCCGCTTGTTCGTCTTCAACTAAAAAATAATCCGAAATCCGAATATTGTATTTTTGGGGATTTAATGGTTTTACAATTTTTCTTTGTGTTCCGTTAATTTCAGATTTTGGATCCTTAAGATCCACTGTTTTTCCATCGATCTTGTTGCCGTTTCTGTCTGTGATGAGTTTGATCTTGGGTTGGAGGAGAGAGGACATATCGGAATGAGTTTCGGTAACGATGCCAATCTCTCCTGTGCTGAGAGCTACGAGTGATCCAATTGGGTAGACACCGACCATATTTGCAAAAATTTTAAGTAAATGAGGATTAAATTCTTCTCCACTTTTTTCCAGCATCATACTCAGGGCTTCATGCCGGGTAAATGTTTTTTTCCTGTAAGGCCGGTCGGTTGTAACGGCGTCAAAAAAGTCGCAAATTTCGACAATCTGACTGTAAAGGTTGATAGAACTTTTCTTCCAAAACTTTGGATATCCTGATAAATCTGTCTTCAAATGATGTTCCAGGGCTACGTACAATGCCCGCACAGGCAAATAACTAAATTCCTTGAGGTGGACCAGGATTTCCGCACCGAGATGGGGATGTCTCTCTATGATCTCTCTTTCCTGCTCGGTCAGACGGCCTGGTTTATCCAGGATTTCTTTAGGGATATCCAGTTTTCCAATGTCATGGAAAAATGCTGCGATGCCCAGTTCCATCAATTCGCGTTTGTTGAGTCCTATCCGTCTCCCAAGACACATCGAGAGGACGCAGACATTGATAGAATGATTCAAGGTGTATTCATCGTAGTTTTTAATATTGGACAGACCAACCATAAAAGTTTCATCTTGGATGATGAGCTTGACGATGGACTGCATGAGCCTGCGTGTTGTTTTGAGATAAACCCTTTTCTGCTCCTTTTCTCTTTCAAAAACTTCCCTCAAGTGCGTGATGCTTTTAAAAAAGACTTTTTTCGCGAGTTTTTTTGCATCTTTTTCTTCCAGATCCGACTGTATTTCAAAAGGATGGAGTTTTTCCAGATAGACATGCTCCATCCTCTGTGTTCTGAGCTGTTCTTGAAAGACTTCAAAAGGTTTATCTTCAGCTTCAGGAGTGTTGGCAAAGAAGACAATGAAGGCTTTTAATTCGTCTTCAAAAAGCCCGGGATCGAAGCCCAAAACTCCGATTTCTTTTTTTTTGAATTCTGCGGCTAAAAATTTGAAATTTTCATACGTAGCAAAATCATATTTGATCCTGACTGAGTTGAAGAACAGGGTATTTTCTCGAATCTGAAGTTTGGCTTCGCTTTCATTCTGAAGAGCGTCCTGAATGAACGTGAACAGGACATTGACCTGTGTTATCAGAGTCTGGTTGTTGGGCTCGTAGATCTGGGCCGTTTTCATGGACGAGGTGAGCCGAACCAGGATGTCCTGACCTTTTTTTGCCAGGTTGTCTCTGTTGTCAGCTAAATAATCCTCTTTTGTTTTGTCTTTGCAGAGCATTCTATTTCACCTCAACCTCTCTATACTGGCTGTGTCTTGCGGCCAGCTTCCGGAGCGCGAACTTACAAGCTCTTCTAATCCGCTTTTTCCCCAGATGAGATCCTTCTTTGAGGATGGTTACGGCTTCTGGTGTGGCCATGGCTTCTAATGCAGCCACGACACAGAGCCGGGTTGCCAGGGCTTTGTTAGACAAAAAGAAATTCTTTTTATTAAGTATGGAATGGAAAAGAAAGTTGATCTCCTCGTTGGGATTCAGAGCACAATAATTAAGATAAACTCTTTTTTCAGGCCGGCTTTTTTTGTTGAAATCTTTTCTCGAAATGACTTCTTTTATCCTGCTCAATGCGGCGGGATTGCCAAAGGGGGTCAATCTTGTGACGACCGCTATTCTGATTTGCTCCTCTTTGTCAAAAAGCATATCGAGCAGGATGTTGTCTCCGTCCTCATCGTGAATATTCTTTAGAGCTTGAATGGTTTCCAGCCGGATGGATTTGTCCTTGTGAGCCGCAAATATTTTCAGATGTGGAAGAGCATGTTTTTTGTCGATTTTTCCTAGAATCGTAATAATTTCTCTTGCCAAAGAGACATGTCCGTTTTGGGTGTATTCGACAAGAGTTTCGGTGTGCTTTTCACCGATTTTCTGGAGGAGAAAAGATATACTTCTCTTGACATCGAGATCCTTTGTTTTTTCCCAGATATGGATCACGGTGGGAATAGAATCAGGGCATAAAAGATAAATATATTCGAGAAAGGGATCAAGATTTTCGAATTTTTCATTAAAAAAAAGTTTTTCCAGTTCTTGGATCGCAGCTTTGTCCCTGACTTTCTTGATGATTCTATCCAGGAGCTGCAGTTTATCACCGGCTTGTTCTGGGACAACGTCTTTCAGATCAAGAATCTGGTTTAGAATGAGAGAAGCCTGAGAGAAGTTAGACTTTTCGAGTGTTTCCTGAAGGCACAAATCGAGTACATTAAGGGTTTCCGAAAACTTTTCTTCACGGTCCTCAAGAAATAAAACCTCGAACAAGAGCGTGACGAGCTCTCTGATGCGAGAAAATTCCCGGTCATCGGCCACCAACTTTTCAATCTCCGGGAAATCGCTTTTTGAGATGGCCGCTGCCTCTGAAACCTTGTTTTCTTTGGAGAGGGGTGTTTCCAGTCCTTGGGTGAGATCATTTCCCGGATCGAAAGCAAGAATTTCAATTTGTTTGTTGATGTCATCCTTGTCTTCCTGTGTGAGTTTAATCTCGCCTGTTGAGAGCTCGGCCTTCCCCGGAACTAAATCACCTCCCGAGTTGTTTCCACCGATATTTGTATCCAGGAATTCATCCAGAGCAAAATAACGGATGTGGCTGAAATCTTTTTCCCAGAGAGAGTTGATAATATTGCTTTCTTCTTCGGGCAAATCGGCATTTTCTTTTACCATCTCAAGAAAGTCTCCGATTTCTTTGAGATCCAATCCCTCATGAAACGAGAGTTCGCGCATCCCATCCTTATAGAGAAGAAAGGGAAGGCTTTTCTTTTTTTCTCCATCTGTATGGAGGGTTTCCTTATTAAAAGAGAGGGAAAATTCGTGAATGCCGATTATCATTTCTTCGTATTCACTCAAGAAATCCATCAATTTGTCGGAAAAAACCATTGTGGAATTAATAACAGCTGGATTTTCAATGGGATAAATTTTCAAGGCCGAATAGGCCTTAGCAAAGGATTGGATGATATCCTTGACCTTATCTCTTTCGATTTGCTCGGGAGTAGAAACTTTTTCGTTTTTATTCAGGTCTTTTTGAGTCGGCTTTTCTACAATCATTATTCTCTGTTTTTAGTTTTTTCCCTGACGCCCTTATGAAGGGGGAATGGCATGGAAAATGGTGACTCTATTCTTTCCTTCTTTTTTTGCTGCATAGAGAGATTCGTCGGCAAAGGCGATCAAATCTTCGGAAGTTTTTCCGTGATCGGGAAAAGCGCAGAGGCCGATACTCACTGTGACTTGAGAGATTTTATTTTTAGAAGGGTGGACTTCGAATTTATAAGATTCAATATTCTCCCGGATGCGCTCGGCCACGGCTAGAGAATTTTCGCTGTTTGTTTGAGGAAGAATAACGAGAAATTCTTCGCCGCCATAGCGTCCGATGATGTCGGATGGCCTGAGGATTTCTTGCATCAACATGGATAAAGTTTTAAGTACTTTGTCCCCCACGACGTGTCCGTAGTTATCATTGAGAGATTTGAAATCATCGATGTCGATCATCAATAGACTGAGTGGATGTTCGTACCGCTGGCAGCGGTAGATCTCCTGTTTCAACCTTTCCTTGATATACGCATGATTGTACAGCCCTGTGAGGCCGTCCTTGGCTGCCAACCGTACAAGAGTTTCATTCTCGCCGCGCAGTGAATGAGATTGCTGGCTGACCTGTTCAAGTTTTTCCTGGAGACTGACGAGTTTTTCGTTGAGAATCTGATGAATAATACCCGAGTCGGCCAGGATCGATTCCGGTTTAGAGGTTTCCCCTTTTTTGTTTGCATAGTACGCTTTTTCGAGTAACCCGAGACCAAAGAGAGAAATCAACAGGATGACAACCATGCCG
>CAZEWV010000083.1:0-1544 GCA_964516025.1 uncultured Eubacteriales bacterium | reverse complement strand
AAAGAGGAATACATGAGAAAAATCGAAGCGAGAAAAATGACAATCCAAAGCCTAAAACGTAAACTTTTAGAAAGGATTGGTAATTTTTTTGCCATAGCTTTGCCTTTTAAGCTGAGTTGTCAGATGTATCTTCTCAGAACCTCTTTTGACGTACAATCGCCCTCGGGGATGATATCAAGGGTGATATTTGATCTCCCTCTCTCACCCTTTTAGAGGAAGAAACAATCCTATTTTGAATAGAGCCAGGAAGTAAGGTCAGTACCCCGAGGAGCGGATTTGAAAATACGTTCGACGATCTTCGTGGCGAACATCTGGTGGTAGCGCAGGCGCGAAATGGCGTTAGGCTGGGTGTGATCCCCGTTCCAGCAGTGTTCGGCGCGGTCTCCGTAGTCGATCTCGCCATTATAGTATGGATTCACAGTGCTCTCGAGGAATTCCTCTGTCAGATAAACAGCATTATTCAGATAGTAATTGTCCATATCCCCACAATAGATGTGGATTTTGCCTTCGAGCTTAGGGCCTAGAGTTTTCCAGTCTCTCTCGAGGATATATCGAAGATCGTAGTTTTCTCGCCAGTATTCTGCAACTTCACTATCGATTTCACCAGTCAACTTGTTCCATATGGGTTTAGGGTATCCGTCTTGGTTGACCGGCGAATAGACCGCCTGCCAGATGTCCCATTGATCACCTGATCGAGAGTTAGTTCCGAAAACGAACTCTCTATGATTCATGTCTTCAAGGGTGGTGTTGATCTGACCCAGATAATTTCTTCTGCCCGGGCGCCTGGTATTTTTCCAGGGACCATCCAGGTAATAGGCGTTTTTGTCTTCATAGATATTGACGAGCGTGTACGCGCGGAAATCGATCGGATCCGGGCACGCAGCATAACAGCCGTTGTATTCGTCAGGGTAAAAAACTTGAACCGCTAAGGCTTCCCATCCCCCTGTAGATCCACCGTAGAGAAAGCGGGCCCAGCCTTCTCCGATTCCACGAAAATTTTCTTCGATGTAGGGGATCAGTTCATATGTAATGGCATCGCCATACGGGCCTACGTTGGCCGAATTGACTGCATAAGAATCATCATAATAGGGATTGGCGTGCTGAATCTGGATGATCAGGAAGCGGGGAAAATCCGGCCCAGTCCACTCCTGGTAGAACTTGTAGGCCTGTTCCTGGACAGTCTTGTTATATCCTGGCCAATCGAATCGGTCGCTGTAGATCGGCTCGAGATCCGGATCAGGAGGTGTTTCCCGAAAGCCGCCGAATGTGTAGGGGAAGTGTCCGTGGTTGATCACCAGTGGATAATGGGCTTCTGGGTGTGTATCAAATCCTTCGGGAAGAAGAATGTGAGCGCCGAGAAACATGGGCCTTCCCCAGAATTCAGTTAAAAGTTGACTCTGGATTTTTATATGCTTAATGTATTTAGTTTCCGGTGGATCGGGAATGGGAGGGATTTCTTGATTGAGGACAATTGTGATCATTTTATCTTTCTGTGGATCAATTTTGACGTTTTGCGGAGAGCTGAAGAAGTTTCCCGGCTTTTG
>CAZEWV010000082.1:0-9347 GCA_964516025.1 uncultured Eubacteriales bacterium | reverse complement strand
TATCGTTCTCATTTGGGAATTTACTGATTATACATAAAATAACTTTTACAGGCAAAAAAAAAGGCAGCGCATTTGGCTATACGCTGCCCTCTTTCCTAACGCGTTAAGAAAGTATGATTAACGCTAGACTTTTATACTCAGGTTCCAGCTGCGGCCGTTCTCGGAGAACAGACAAACTGTCCATTCCAACTGACCAGATCGTTATCAAAGTCAGACATGGCATCAATGTTGTAAAAATTTGCACCTGATGTTGAATAATCAAAAGAAAAAGATGTGTTTCGTCCGGGTGAACCGATGACAAACTCATCAGTGGAACCGCTGGCAGGAGTCATCCCTAACCAGGCGGCAGACCAGGAAGAGCCACTTCGGATGATGAAACCGTTTCCCCACTGGTCATTGCTGGGAACGGCTTTGGCATAGAGGGGAACCAAATCCGTATACACCGAGGATGAGCTCGTATAAGCGCTGCCGTCCCAAGCCGGGGCAGAACCACGATCTGTGGTGTAATCCATCAGATATGTAGCCAAAGTAGTGATTTCCTTCATCGTTCCTTTCTGGCGTGCCCTCTGCATAGCAGTCATTGCATTGGGAATAAGCAGTGCGGCCAAAATTCCAATAATCGCCACAACAATAAGAAGTTCGATTAACGTAAACCCTTTTGATCTTTTAATCATGTTTAAATCTCCTTTTTTGGGTTTTATTTACCATACATTATATTTAGTCGGTCAAACTCTGAAAAATTTGACAGACTTCTAAATTTCTCATGGGGCCTTCCTTTAATACTCTTTTTTTCTCATTCCACTCCATCTAAAGCAAAAAACAAGCCAATTTTTCAATTGCCTATATATTATTGATATTATATAAGTTATGAGAGATTTGGTTCTTTCGATGAAGTGAACGGAAGCGATTTTATGTGCAGAATTGGGAATTGGGGACTGTCCCCGATTTTATTCAGATTTTTTTAATTTTCGATAAAGGGTATACCGGCTGATACCCAATATCTGCGCCGACTGGTTGATGTTCCCGCCTACGGATTTCAAAACCTTTGCGATATATTCTTTCTCCATCTCTTCTAAAGTCGTTAAGTTCCCGACCTCAGATGCCACGCTTTCTTCTATGATCGAAAGTTTCTGCAGATCCGTGGGTAAATCTTCGATATCGATGAAGGATTTTTGACAAAGAGCCACAGAATGTTCTATGACGTTTTCTAATTCTCTTACATTCCCAGGCCAGTCATGACTCAACAATATTTTCTGAACCCGCTGAGACATTCCTCTTGTGTCTTTGTTGAATTTTTTTTTGCAGTTATCAAGAAAATGGCGCGATAATAACGGAATGTCCTCTTTTCTGTCCTTAAGGGCCCGAAGGTTAATATCCACGACATGCAGCCTGTGAAAAAGATCTTCCCTGAAGGTTCTGTTTTTTATTCCCAATCTAAGATCACGGTTGCTCGCGGATACAATTCTGATATCCAGGGAATGCAATTCAGTCGATCCCAATCGTCGAAAATGTTTCTCCTCTAAAACTCTTAAAAGCTTGGCTTGGACAGGAAAAGGCAAATCTCCTATCTCATCCAGAAATATTGTTCCGTGTTCCGCTTCTTCAAATAGTCCTTTTTTCATTTTGTCCGCACCGGTAAAAGCCCCTTTGACATATCCGAAAAGTTCAGACTCAAATAAATTTTCCGGAATCGTGGTGCAGTCACAGATAACAAATTTTCTTTTGCTGCGAGGACTGAGTTCATGGATGGCTTTGGCAACCATTTCCTTGCCTGTCCCTGTACTTCCCGATATGAAAACATTGACGGGATATCGTGCGATTTTTTCTATGAGAGCAAAAGTCTCAAGCATGAATGGATTCTTTCCAACCATCCCATGAAAAATATATTTTCTGTTTAATTCTTGTTCTAATAAAAAAGTATCTTTCCGAAGGGCCTTTTTATCTTCTATTCTTCTTAAAGCGGATTGAACTTCGTCAATTTTAAGCGGCTCGGTGATATACTCACTTATTCCGAAGTTGATTAATTCACCGATTTTAAAAGAAGAGATAGGCACACCAATGATGATTATTTCGACTAGAGGATCAAAACTTTTTATCCCTTTTATAAGCTCAGTATCTTGAATCTCTTCCCGGACAAAATCGAGAAGAATTATTTTTATCTCTTTATCTTTAACAGAAGCGAAAATATCTTCTTTCTTCCTGCAGAAAATGGGAGTGTAGTCATTATCCGATAATATATCTTTTAACGAATCAAAAAATTCTGATTTGTCAGAGACTACGAGTACATTCATTTTTTTAGCTCTACCAACCCATGTTAATTATGAGATTTATATTATAGATTAAAATTTTGTCTAGGGAAAATCTTAAAAGAAGTTTTTAATTTTTTTCAGTTCCAACATAAGGGAAAAATCCTCATCTGCATCGGATAGCAGCTCAACAAGTTTTGTATACTCCGTTTTCGCCATCTCTGTTTGACCCTGCTGTAAATACACTTTAACCAAACTGAGGCGCACGGCGGCATGATTGGGATTATACAAAACGGCTTCATTCAACAATGGAAGAGCATCATCAGTCCGATTGATCGCCAACAGAGCTTCCGCAAAGAGATTGAAAAAATAGGGAAGATCGAACATCGAGCTCCAGTAGCCCATCTTTTCTTTTATCCTTATTCCCTCTTCAATTGTGCTCATCACAAGGTTTTCATCCCTCTTCGTCAAACCTTCAAGAATTTTTAGATGCAGGTAATATTTATAGACCGGAAAATAATTCGTCGCATTCACGTCTTTATTTGAGATTCTTTCTCCAAACACGGCAATCATCTCCATAAGCTTGTCTCTATTCCCATTTTTTGCAGCCACAACACCCTCTAACCAAAAGGAAAGATTTGGAGAATCATCGACTCTATGCTGAAAGAGATCTTGAGAGTAAAATTCTCTCACGGGTTTTAATTCTCTGATCGTTTTGTCCAGGTTCCCTCGTACAGACTCGATGTAAGCCTTGTAAAAAGCGATGTTGATTTTTGCGCTTTCTCTGTTCACCATAAGGGTTTGCTCGTGTAGATTTTCCTCCGCTTTCAAGAGGGCTCCTTTTAGAATGTAGTTGCGGGCGATATTGCCGTATAGATAATCCGGGAAAGCCTCGAATTCTTTTCCATTATTGAGCTCTTTGATCGCACGGTCATACTCTCCGGCAAACATGTACCCTGACGCTAGGCTGTCGTAGGAATTCGCTGTCTTATCCAGTTGGACATATCTGGCAAAGTGCTCAATAGAACTGATATGTTCTCCTAACCATGAATAACAAAATGCAAGATGGTTATAGGCAACGGAATACGATGGATCGATCTCTAAAGCGGCTGAATAATGTTTGATGGCTTCTCTGGGATTACCAACATGGAAGTAGGACTCGGCATACTCGTAGTGGGACTCTCTGACTAAAGGAAATGCCTCTTTTAATCGCCCGAGATATTGACGTCCTTCAATTATATTGTCCTCGATCCTTGCCTTGCGAGCATTGAGCTTCAATATATCATATCCGATGAGTCTTTCCTTTTTCGCTTCGGCCAATTCAAGATTCTCAGCCGCCTCATTCCTATAGTTTCTGAAATTGAGAACATCGGCGTACATCAAACGCGCAAGGCTGAAGTCAGGATCGTTTTCTATGGCGTTTTTATATTCGGACTGTGCCGTGTCGGAATCAAGTTTGCTCCATGCTTTCTCACCCCGCAGAAAGTGCATGAGTGCATCATAATTCGGCGTGCAGATCTGAGCAAAAGTCCTATCCCCTTCAATGGGCCCGATCAATCCATCTGTTTTTTCAGAGATGAATTGGAGAATCTTATCGATTTTATCCGAGATGAGATCATAAGGCCCTTTGCATTCAAATTTTTGTCGGGCTGTTTCATTGCTTTTCTTGACGGTAAGGAAGAACTCTAGACCCGTCACTGTGGATGAGACATGGCATTGAACGGAAATCAGGGGACTCTTGATTTTTACTTCAGCAGCTTCCGTTCTCTCTTTGTAGTAATAGTAGTCATTATCTACAAGGACGGACAGATCCGTGGCTGCAGATAATGACCGGAGAAAAAGAAATTCTATAAAATTGTCTTCCATATTTTGGAACTCGTCAGTGACTACATCAACCAGGACCATATTTTCATACTGATCCTGCGAGGAGAAAGATCCTTGACGGGTGGAAAGAGCCATAAAAATGACAAAAGCTGTGGCTGCAACCGCGGCTGCAATCCACAGGAATTTATTTTTCGGGATAGGCCAAAACTTTTTCTTTTTGAACGCCGAGGATTTGAGTGAAACCGTTGTAGAGAGTTCGGATTGGATTGTTTTTAAATCCTCAGACACAGATTCGATGGTTTGATATCTACTTTTTCTATCTCGATCCATACATTTCAGGATCAGAAGACTCAGGGATTCTAGTATCTGAGGATTGAGGATCCGGGGATCCTTAGGGACCTCAGTCTTTTTTTTAATTCCGATACTAATGGCTGTATCCCCTTTGAATGGAAGATCCCCAGTCAGCATCTCATAGAGGATAATGCCTAAAGAATAGATATCTGAACGCTGGTCGACACTTCCATCCTCGATCTGCTCAGGAGACATATAGTGAGGAGTTCCCATAATACTGCCTGTCTGGGTTAAGCCGCTGTCTTTTAGCGAGCGCGCAATACCAAAATCCAAAATGGATGCATTGCCTTCTTCATTAATTATGATATTCTGCGGCTTTAAATCGCGGTGCACTATTCCCAAATGATGGGCTTCCGCCAATCCTTCACAGATTTGTATGACTATCTTTATCGTAGCGCTAATGCCTAATTGTCCTGATCTCCTGATGAAGCTTTTCAAGTCCTCGCCCGGCACATATTCCATTGTGATGTAATGTGTATCTTTTTCCTCATTGATGTCATACATCCGGCACACATTTTTATGCGTAATCTTGCGGGCAATTTTCAGCTCGTTGCTGAACCTCTCAATGGTCTTTTTATCCATTGCTATTTCAGGCCTGATCAGCTTCAAGGCGACTTCTTCATTTATTTTTTGATCCTTAACTCTATAAACTTTTCCCATACCTCCCTGTCCAAGTTCTTCAATCACCATATATCTATTTGCAAACACCGTTCCTTGTGATAATTGAATAACTGGAATATCGATTATTTTGTTGTAGGGTTTGGTTACATCAACCTCGGACTGGAGATCCGCTGCACATTTTCCACAATAATTCGTGTTTTCCGGATTTTCATATTGACATTTGGGACATTTGGTTGGCATTAACCTCTCCTTTGCTAAGGAATCATTAATATCATACAAGAAATCCAATGTCCATGGGGGAAGAAATAACTACATTCTCAAAGCCTGGCCTCAATTCTCGATTGTTTGTTTTTAAACGGCTATGATGTAGGATAAGGGCTAAGAAGCCTCTAGGGAGAAATGATATGAAACAGAAATTTATTATGATATTTTTCTTTACTACCGTCTGTCTTTC
This sequence comes from uncultured Eubacteriales bacterium, assembly GCA_964516025.1. Taxonomy (GTDB): domain Bacteria; phylum Acidobacteriota; class Aminicenantia; order Aminicenantales; family Aminicenantaceae; genus JAUWVG01. Next base: position 3,851 of record CAZEWV010000082.1, on the reverse strand, counting down.
TCTAACCAATCTCCACTCAGAACAAAATCAAATACCGGGCCTAAAAACAGGTAAATCCCTGACCGAAAGAACGATTAATCAGCAGCAGGAGCTTATTGACCAACAGGTGGAAGAATTGAAAAAAGCGGTCAAAAAAAGGGCCGAAGACATTTTTGCTGTAAACCCGTGCGATGCAACACTTGATGACTGGATTCGAGCTGGAGAGTGTGCGGCCGATGCATTCCAGCTTGGACAGGAAGCTCTTGCGGACGAGCTCATGGAGTGGATAAAAATAACCTTCCGAGCTCTCGTCGCTCAGGATATCGATGCCATCATGGAATCCACTTTAAATGAAAAACTCAAGAGGGGGGAAGGGGAAGACTTGCTTGTCCATGGCAAAATCCAGGATGAAATCCGCAGATCTGAAAACATTATGCGGACACGCGGCGAACTTGCAGCACAGGCTCAGTTACTGGGCTATAAACAGCTCGCTGACGACATTCTCGCAGGGAACTATATTCAGTCGCCATGCTTCCAGCTGTGGGATATCACGGTCACTCTTGATTTAAAAGGTACGGCGGACAGCTGGCTTCTCGATTCATTCCAATCCAAGGTGGTATACAAGGAAGTTCCGATATATTTTTGGGATCCGGAACTCGAACACCCTCCGATGTTTCATTCTGCTTTTGGAGAAGGGACATTTTCAGGATCTCAATTCGGATGGTACGACGGAGAGGATTGGATAAAAGGCACGGCTCAGGGTCAACCTGTATGGGAAATCGAGATTTTTCAATGGATAGAGGACCGAAACGACTACCAAGGTAGCCCTTTCATAGTTAACTTCAATTATGCTCCCTTTGCCACAAAACGTCCAAATATATCTAATAGTTACACTCCAAATGTCATTATTAAATACCCGGATGGGGAGACAGTATCACTGGAAAACGTGGGCGACTTCACTTTTAATTTGGGGAATGACACAGAGATCAGAATCCCTAATGAAAAACTGCAAAAAGGAAACCCTTTTACAATCGAAGCCACAAATGAAGACGCCAATTATATAGGAGTCGCAAAATTCGAATTTATTCCTGTCAGAAAGTTGAAGTGGAAGGAAAAATAAAAATCTTTCACATTATCAAAGCCAGGCCCCAATTCATAAATAATTAAGTATAGTGTCCCTTTAATTATTATTTGAGTTTGTTGTAGAGGGTTGTTAGAGAAATATCCAGCATTCTCGCTGTCTTCCTCTTGTTGTTTTTATTGATTCTTAAAAGGTGGGAGATGTAGGCTCTTTTCATATCTTTGAGGGAAATAAAAGTAGAAAGGGAAAAGAATACCTTCTGCATCTCTTTTCCCTTTATCATTGATTTAGTAACCAAGGCAGTCGCGAATTTTTCTGATTTTGCTCAAGTTATTGGCGACAACGGCGGAGAGGGCAACGTTCATGGCCGTTCCGACAACCCAGGCAAGAGTTTTGTTCTTCTTGAAGAGGCCTTTAAGGAGGAGGCTCTGGAGGCCGGCCACTCCAAGTTTAACTCCGGCGAAGAGGAGGGGGCTGGACACTATCTTCTTCATGAAAGGATTGCCTTCCTGTAATCTGCTGTACTGAAGCGCATGTCTTGTGGTGAAGTAGTCAGCCGCATGGAGAACGACGGTGCAGGCTACGGCAGCTATGAAACCACCTTGGCTCTGTCTTTCGGGCTTAAAACTGAACTTGGGGGTTTGGGAAGAAACCGGATTGATTGTTTGGGAGGTAACGGGTCGAAGTGTGAGCTGCTTGGAGCTTGTGGGGAAAACACGTGCGGGAGTGGAGATCTCTGTGTTAATCAGACTGTTTTCAGAAATGGGCACATATTCCAGAGTCATGACCAAAGCCCTTCCCTTGGACTGTTCGGTTGAAGAATTTTCACCGGCGATCATCGGTGAGCTAAAAATAAAAGCGGCAGCCATGGTGGCCACGAAAATTGTTGTTAATGTTTTTTTTGTTGTTCCTTTTTTCATTTCCCTCTCTCCTTTGTTTGTCATTGCACTCATTTCTAATGCAAGAAGAGTGCCTGAGAGGGAAATTGCGTATCATGTTGTTAATAAATAGATTAAGTGTCATTACTTAAATTCATGAAGTGCTTATTATGTACATTTATTGCACACTTCATCTGGTTATATTATGTTATTTATATTATTTTCATCTATTTATCTAATATTTATCTAGAGTGTTCATATATTGTATATGATCAATATGTGACAAACCTGGGTAATTAACGGATATTTTGGATAGAAAACCCCCTTAACTATTTAATTCTAATGGAGTTAAAAAATCGAAAAAAATGGGGCCTGGCTTTAATAATGTGAAAGATTTTGAAAATAATTCAAGTTAGGAAGGCCTGGCTCCGATTTAGCAAAAATTATGAGGATTTGTTTTGTTCTTCGGCAAAGGCGTCTTTAAGGAGTTTGTTTTGACGTTTAAAGGCAAGGCGGGGACTACGGGTTTCGTTCATCAATGAGATCTCTTGTGTCATCAGGCGCGCTACATACATCGTGTACGTCACTGATCTCTTGGATTCTCTTTTGAACAGAGGATGATCCCTGTTGATATAGATAATATTTCCTTCTGAAAAACACTCCGGCGCCGTTTCACCAAAAAAATCAAGACAGACAGAAACAGTGCTGTCCCCCATCCTCATCCTGCGGACAATAGCATTTGGGGTAATTTTCCTTACAAGAGGATGGCTCTTTCTTTTTTTTCTTGGCTTTGGTTTCACAGCCGTATCTGACTCTTCTGGTTGGATTTCAATGTCCTTGCTCGCCTTGTCTTGACCCAAGACTGCTCCACCGCCAATCCCTTTTTCTTCTCCATGTGGAATAGGACCGAAGGGAGACAAATCAGGATTTAAGGCCAGAGCCTTGTGAATTCTTCGGAGAGCATCCTTAACGGCTTGACCGGCCCTGCGGTCATACCGCCGGTCCGCTTCTCTCCCTAAAGTCTTCTTAATGCTGCCTACTGTCTTTTCCATTATTTTTAGAAATTCCCTGTACTCGTCGGAATCGGTGACAAAATTCGAACGGTCACTGGTAATGGGAAGGAAGTCAGCATTGATTTCTCCTTTGATCCTGGCAACGACCTTTCCCCACGTCTCCATCCCGAAAAGATCCCTTTTTACCGTAACGCCTTTGACCTTGATATCAATTCCAAGATCTTTTGTGGATGCCATTGAACTCGGTGTGATTACGATTTCTCCAGAAACCAACCCGTACGTGCATCCTTCCAAAAGCGGAATTCTGTGGCCCACAAAGCTTCGGGAGAGAAGACGGCGGCCGTTGACATAAACCATAAAATCAGGAGCTTTAAGAGGGACAGACTCCGAAAGCCGTTTTTCAACTTCTTCTAAGTCAAAGGATTTGGATAGTCCCGACAGGACAACGGTTGTTCCGTTCCCTCTATTGATGTCAGGGGAGATAATTTCGCACGGAATATGCCATGTGTCTTTCGACTTTTCCCATTCTGTCTTGTCAAAAATCACTCTTGCAGCAAAATCATTTTTTTGAGTGAAAACTTCAAAACAGGATGCCGCAGCCAGAGATGCAAATTTCCCGATGCCAAACTGGCCTATTCTATCTCTTCCATATTTGGGAGTACGGGGATGAAAAACTTTTTCCTCAGAGCCGATATTGAAATACTGTTTCAATCCATCAAAATCCAATCCTGAACCGTCGTCTTCTACAACGATTCTATCGGATGCGATTGTAATGCGCACAACAGCGGCATCCGCATCGTACGCATTATTGACAAGTTCCCTGAGGAGTTCGATGCTTTCCGTGTAAAGGCGTTCTCCAAGAGACACAATATGTCTTTTGTCGACCGTAACTTCTATTGT
>CAZEWV010000081.1:0-9350 GCA_964516025.1 uncultured Eubacteriales bacterium | reverse complement strand
TAGCTAATCTTGCACCTGGGAATAGATATCTTACCTCAACTTATTGAGAACTTACTGTTCCGGGATTTATCGATATCCACACCCATAGTGACAATGGGATCGGGGATCAGAGAAGAAAAAACGCTCTCAACTACCTTTTTCAGGGTGTCACAGCCGTTGTTGAGGGCAACTGTGGAAGTGGAACTTATGAGGTCTCCGATTATTTTCTCAAGCTGGAAGAGCAGGGAATTGGCCTCAATATTGTTCATTTGATTGGGCATGGCACTGTCCGTCAGGCTGTAATGGAATATGCGGATAGAGCTCCGAATGAAGAAGAAATGATAAAGATGAAGTCACTGGTTGAGAAGGCTATGTTGGAAGGGGCTCTGGGTCTCTCATCCGGTTTGTTTTATGCTCCTGGAAGTTATGCGCAGACAGAAGAGCTTATTGAGTTGTGCAAAGTCGTCAAGAAATACAATGGAATATATGCCACTCATCTTAGGGATGAGAGTAATTACAACATAGGGCTCGTGTCTGCTATCGAAGAGGCTATTGAAATCGGCGAAAAATCCGGTGTGCCGGTCCAAATTTCTCATATAAAGGCTCTGGGCAAACCTGTCTGGGGATTATCTCGAGAAGTCTGTGAGATCATAGAGGCCGCCAGAGACAGGGGAGTGGTTGTCTATGCCGATCAGTACCCCTACAATGCATCGAGTACATCGCTGACAGCCGCTGTTATTCCCCGTTGGGTTCAGGCGGGAGGACAGTTGAGGGAGTTTTTGCGAGATTCCAGCCAGCTGGTCAAAATCAAAGCGGAGATAGCCGAGAATATTGAGAGACGTGGAGGTCCTGAAACTCTCGTCATCGCCTCCTCCCGAAATTATACCGAATGGGAGGGGAAAAACCTCTATGAAATCAGTTTGATCCTGGGAGAAAATGCTGTGGATACGGCCATCGAAATGGTCTTGAACGACGGAGCGAGTATAGTGTCGTTTAACATGACAGATGAGGACATCGAGTATTTCATGTCCAAACCCTGGGTCATGACAGGATCCGATGGTTCTCTCCCTCTATTTGGCCAGGCTCAACCGCATCCTCGAAGTTATGGAACGTTTCCACGAAAGATCCGTACCTATGTTTTGGATAAAAAAATCCTAAGCCTAGAACAGGCCGTACGTGCCGCCACCGGACTTCCCGCCGAAATGCTTGGTTTTTCCGATAGAGGTTTGCTCAAGACCGGATTTGTTGCAGATATCGTGGTCTTTGATCCTGACAGCATCCAAGATAATGCAACCTATTCCGATCCGCATCAGTACAGTTCGGGGATACTCGCTGTTCTGATTTCAGGAAAACCCGTTATTGAGAATGGGGAATACAACGGGACTTTGACAGGCAAACCCTTACGAAAGGGAATTGACTTCTAATATGAACGTATTAATTCCCGTGTCATGACAATGTAACAGTATTCAATGCGTTTACAATAGTTCAGAATAACCTTACTACTTGATAGAAGTTTCCTTTGCGGTGCCGTAATAAATCCCGTTAAAGAGAAATTTGAACGTTCCGTGCGGCTGAGCTCTGAATGCGATTTCCGGACCAAACAGAAAGAGCTTTCCCTTTCCTACATCTCCTTCAATAATGACAATGCTTTCTTCGAGATAGTGTTGGCCCCAGGCCCACCCGCTGCGCAGGGGAGTGGGAGTGTCGAACCACACGACCGGCCGGATGTTGGCCGAGACCGCTTCGGGAAGCATTTCAAACACGGGACTTCTGCTGAATGTCAAGTCCACTCTATCCGACAACCCATGGGCCAATGGATTTGAAGTATTGACTTTGGCCTGTAGGATAGATCCCGGAACAAAATATTTATTACTAGACAGCTGTCTTTCAGTACCGTCCTGCTGCTTTTCCAGAAGAGCGTTTTTGATCGGGAGTCCTGCAAAATAGGCAAGGTTTGTGGAGCTTCCGATTGTCAGGACGGTCCCGCCACCCTTTAAGAACTCGAGGATCTGAGGAACGGTCTTGTCTGCCGTGATACGGCCCACGCGGTTCCTGTATTCTTTTGGGATGCCTTCCATGCTTGGTGAAGAGGAAGGGCGGGCTCTGCCAGAGGTATCTGGCCTGAATCCCGGAATAGCGCCACTGGGAAATATGAGGACATCGAATTGACTGTTTAAATTCCCTGCATCCAGAGCGGGCGGAAATACAAGCTCAAATGGGAATTCAAATTGTTCAAGAATCCAACGTGTCCATCCGGATGTGCTGGAGCCCCCATACTGGTCCCACAAGCCGATTTTGAGTGGACGCAGTGCTAAGGCCGATCCTTTGGGTTTTGATTTAATGCCTTCGAAATGAAGCCCGATGTCTTTAGAGAGTGTTTTGAGCTTTCCTAATGTCGAGGACTTGGCTGGGATATAGAATGTTCCGGCCGGGTATGTTTTGCCGTTGGCTTGAATCTGTTCTTTCAGCCAATAGATGTTTTCCCCACTTTTTAAAAGACGGTTGATGGCGATAAAAGAGTCATTGACTTGATGACTGAAAAGATAGCCTGCAGCTCTATTTGTATTTGACACATGTCCTTCAACGGGAGGGATAATATCTGCGATTTTTTCAAACGGGCCGTCAAATCCATCGAGGATGCGGTCAAATTCCACTCCCATCTGATAGGCCAAAGTCCAGCCGGCAACATCATAAGTGGGTGTGGGAGGAGCGCCTGGATAGGGAATATCGTCGGGGTGATTCTGCGGCTCGAACATCGACAGGAGGTGAGGACGAAAGGCTTGAGCGGAAAGGATGACATAGGAATCCTTTGAGTATTTCTTTCCTTTGACTTCAAAATCCTGGGTGGCCCTGTGGATGGCGATGCCGTTTTTGATGAGCGTATTGATAAACTTTGTAGCGGTTAGAAAGTCCGCCTGATCTGATGAAAGAATGTATCCTCGCGGATCTCTATTCTCCGGGGAATGAAACAGGTCATAGTATTTAAGCGGATAGCCCCTCGAACGCCCGGAACCGGCCGTCTGAGCTCTTTCTTTTTGGATTGTTTCCTCGACTTCAGTAATGGAGTTGGGAACGATTGTCCAGTTGTCCCTGCTGCCTTTATCGATGGAATTTTTTCCCATTGTGTAGATGTTGAACAAAAAATCTTCATGGAGTTTGGAGGCAAGATCTAAAATCGCCCGGTTGGCGGTTATGGAGTAGTCGATGGATTGGCGGAAATGCCATTCCTGTGGAGTTATAGGATAGGCGTAGTCATTTTTTGCCAGCAGTCTTTGGGGAATAAAAGGAATTTGAGAGGGTGTGGGATTGCCAATGATCTCAGTGAGAATCCCTATCATGTTGTGGAAGTAGGGCGTTGTTCTCAATCCGCCGTTCCACCATGTGGAATACCTGGCTCCTGATCTCATCGTTGCGCCCGGTTTTCCCTCGACCGCAAAGCGGCTGTGCATAGCGGCGCCCACGAGTTCGATTCCCAGAGGAATGAGCGGATCATAGGCGTAGAAGAAGGGATCGCGGAAGGGCGGGGCAAAGAGGACGGTTCCTGCGGGGCCCGACTGGTGATGGTTGTACACGATTTGAGGAAACCATTCTCTGTAGAGGACATGATTGACGGCCACAGTCTCCGGCTGGGAGGACATATAAAAATCCCTGTTGTTGTCATGACCTGTGTATTTTTGATAGAGCTGCGGAAGTCCCCGAGTTGAGCGTTTCAGGGGATCCTCTTCCCTCATATACCAGTTTGATACCAGATCCATTCCATCGGGATTTGTACAAGCGACCAGAAGGATGACCTTGTCTAGGATCCTCAGCGTTTCAGTGTCATTCAGATTGGCCATCTGAAAGACCATTTCTATAATCTGCTGGGCACCAACAACTTCGCTGGCGTGAAGCCCCCCGTCAATCCAGACCGCGGAGCGGCCTTCGGCAGCCAGGGTTCGTGCTTCTTCCGGAGTCAGTCCCTCGGCAAGCGCCAAGCGGCGTAATATAGTCTTGTAACGGTCGAGGTTTTTGTGATTCTCAGGGGATGTGATGATGGCCATCAGCATGGTGCGGCCTTCGGCGGTTGACCCGATTTCGACAATCTTGATCCGGTCGGACTCCTGTTCCAGCTTTTTCCAGTATTCAGTCATTTGCTTGTAGTTGGCCAAATAGTAGTCGTCTCCAATGTTCGCACCAAAAAATTCTTTTGGTGTGGTCACCAAATTTTCGGAAAACACAGGTGTGTGGATAACGACAAAAAAGAGCAAAATAGACACAAAACATTTAAAAAATCTGGACATTAAATCCCTCCTATTCAGGCTAAAAATGCGGCATTTAAATCGAATATTTTTTTTGCCTCTAAACTGGAACTTATAGCACAGGACAAAACGACTGTCAAAATTTTGACAGCAAATTTTCCCTGTGTTATATAGGTGGAATCACATCTATTGGAGAAAAAAAGGAGGAATCAGTGAGAAAAATAGATCTATCTTTTTTAGCTGTTGTATTAATCCTTTGTTTAACCGGACTCAATTCGGCGTATGCCGGAGAAAAGGATTACAAGCTTCTGGACATGGAGACGTATATGGAGATGGAATCCGTTGGGAGTCCAAATATTTCTCCGGATGGAAAGCTGATCTTGTTTACAAGAGGTTGGGTCGATAAGGTCAACGACCGGACGCGGAGTAATCTGTGGATGGTGGATGTGGCCGGGCAGAGGGTTCGTGAACTCACTCACGGCGATTGGAGAGATTCCTCGCCGGCCTGGTCTCCGGATGGGAAAAAGATTGCTTTCCTCTCGGATAGAGACGGAACAACCCAGCTCCATATTATGTGGATGGACACGAGGGAGGTGGCTCAGCTCACACATCTTCAGACGACACCCGGCAGTTTGAGGTGGTCCCCCGATGGACAGGCGCTGGCTTTTACCATGTTTATCCAGGACAATACCCCAATCCTTCCTGTTAAACTTCCCAAAAGACCCAGAGGTGCGAAATGGGCGTCACCGGGAATAGTCATTGATAGATTATCCTGGCAGAGAGATGGACGAGGACCGGTTCCTAAAGGTTATTCACACATTTACACTTTAGATGCCGAATTGGGAGGGACACCTCGCAAACTGACCTCCGGAGATTACTCCCACAGTGATCCACAGTGGTCTGCTGATGGGAAAACAATCTACTTCAGTGCCATCCGGAAACCCGAGGCCGAGTACCAAAGGGGCGATTCCGAAATCTATTCTATCTCCCTCGATTCATTAGAAATTAAAGCTCTCACCGATCGAAAAGGTCCGGACCGGGGGATGCGTGTTTCGCCTGACGGCAAGTGGATGGCCTATACCGGGAATGATGATAAAAATTACACCAGCCATCTGTCCAGTCTGTACCTCATGGATGCCAGTGGTGGCAAAAAACGTCTTCTAGCCGGAGATTTGCCCAATTCTCCTTCCTCTGTCACTTGGGCCAATGACAGTTCGGGTGTGTACTACATCATGAGGGAAAAAGGGGTGGCGAATTATTATTTTATTTCGAGGAGTGGAAACATCAAAGCGATCACGGAAGGGAATCACTATTTATCCGGTCTTTCCCTTGCGAAAAATAATCAGGTGGCCGCCACTCTGTCTGACTATTACAATCCGGGAACTCTTGTCACTCTCAATCTCAACAAACCAACGGAGATCAAAACACTCGTGGATGTCAATACGGATATTCTTGGAGATGTTAAGTTTGGTCAAGTGGAGGAGATGTGGTTCAAGTCGCCGGATGGCTTGGATCTCCAAGGCTGGCTTATGAAACCGTCGGAATTTGAACCCGACAAAAAATATCCCATGCTTCTCTGGATTCATGGGGGTCCTTGGTCCATGTACACCGTTCGCTTCAACTGGGCCTGGCAAAACTTTGCGGCTAAAGGTTATGCCGTCCTGTTCATGAATCCAAGAGGAAGCACGGGATACGGGCAGGATTTTGTCAACGGGATCCAGTATTCCTATCCGGGAAAAGATTATGATGATTTGATGGCGGCCGTGGATGCGGCTATCGCCAAAGGATTTATCGATACGCGTAACCTCTTTGTCTGTGGCGGAAGTGGAGGCGGTGTACTGACGGCGTGGATTGTTGGCCATACCGATCGCTTCTGTGCGGCCGTTTCCATGAGGCCCGTGATTGACTGGCACTCATTTGTGGGGACAACGGACGGAGCGAGCTGGTACAGACAGTTCGAAAAATTCCCGTGGGAGGATCCCATGGAATACGCCGTGCGTTCACCTCTGCACTATGTGGGCAATGTCACCACACCCACCATGGTCATGACCGGAGAGGCGGATTTACGCACTCCAATGACTCAGAGTGAGGAGTACTACCGTGCTCTCAAGATGCTTAAAAAGGATACGCTTCTCGTTCGCATGCCCGATGAGTTCCATGGATGGAGACGTCCTTCACACCGGATGCTGGGGCAGCTCTATCTCATGGCCTGGTTTGAAAAATACATGAAAAAAGACGAATAAAGAATCGATGGGATTCTCTTTTCTTGATTGAGTTCGAGTTGTCTGAATCCTAGGGAGAGAACTGGAATGAATCGAAAAAAACCCTTCATATTTCGAATCCTCTATATGAGGAAACATTTGGTTTGGTTCTATTTTCTGTTTCTTCTGACCTTTGTTTTTCTATCCTGCCATGGGCCGGCTGAGAACACCGCTGAAGAGACTATCAATTTGATTCGTGTCAGAACTGCGGATTATGAAAAGCAAGATTTTTCGCTGACCGAGAAATTTTCCGGTGAAGTGAAACCCCAAAAACAGGTGAATTTGAGTTTTAATATTCCGGGAAAGATCGAGCGGCTTTATTTCGACGAAGGCGACTCGGTAAAAAAGGGACAGCTTTTAGCCCAACTGGAGCAGCAGGATTACAAAACCGTTCGTGATCAAAGCCAAACGCAGTGGGAGAAGGCCAAGAGAGATTATGAACGGAGCCAGCGGTTGTGGAAGGAAGGCTCCATTCAAGAACAGATTGTCCAGGATGCCGAAACCGTTTTTAAAGCCTCCCAGTCTGTTCTTGAGGCGGCTGAACTGAATCTAGAGCACTGTTTGATGCATGCGCCTTTCAGCGGGCATGTGGCCTACCGGTTTGGAGAGGAAAAGGAAAATGCGGCTCCAGGACAGGTGATTTTCACACTTATGGACCTCTATCAGATTTTTGTTGAGTTGGGCGTTCCTGAAAGAAGTGTCGGCCGGTTGAAAGAGGGCCAGAATGCCAATGTTTTGGTCCAATCTCTTCGGGAGGAACACATTACAGGACGTGTTTCACATGTTGCCGTATCTGCGTTTCCAAACAGCAGGCTCTTCAAAGTGGAGATTGAAGTTAATAATCCGAATCTGGACTTAAAACCAGGCATGACCGCATCTGTGGGAGTTGTCACCGACACCATTCCGGATGCCTTTGTGTTCCCCATCGATGCCTCTGTGCTGAGAAAAGGAGACCGTGTTATTTTTTTTCTCGATGGAGATAATGCCAGAATGGTGGTTTTAGAGAACTATTTAATTTCAGGAGAAAACCTCATTATCCGTGATCCTCTTCCAGCCGCCGGTCAGATCATCATCGATGGCCAGGATGTACTCTTCGATGGAATGCCGGTTATTGTGATCGAAGACAGATAGGCCATGAAGATATCACGTAAATCCGTCGACAAACCCGTTATCGTCACCCTTTTTACAGTGGTTCTGATACTTCTGGGAGTCGTGGGGATGCAGAATATTCCCCTGGAAGAATATCCCGATATCAACGTTCCTTATATCGTTGTGGCCATTCCCTATCCGGGCACAGCCGCCGAAGACATCGAACAGACTGTGACAATCAAGGTGGATGAGCGCCTCAATGGGACTAAACATCTCAAGCGGCTCGTCTCATATGCGAGTGAAGGGGCTTCGGTACATGTGCTTGAGCTCTATGAAAAGGCGGACAAGAAGGAATCTCTCGCTGATGTCAAAGACAAAATTGACCAGATCGAACGGGAGCTTCCTGATGACATTGGAGAACCGACTGTTCAGGATATCGCCTTCGATAATGTGCCCATCATCGTGGTGAATGTTACGGGAGATGCGGAACCGATGGTTTTGATGGAAATAGCCAAGGACATAAAAACGGAAATTGAAGCGGTTCCCGGAGTGGAAGAGGTGGCCTATTATGGAGGTCTTGACCGTGAAGTTCAGGTCCAGATCGATCCAAAGAGGATGGAGCAGTACCAGCTGTCTTATTCCATGATCATTGCGGCAATCCAGCGCCAGAACGCCAACCTTCCCGGGGGCCATCTCCGCTTGAACAGTTTTGAATTTCTCGTCCGGACAGAAGGAAAATTCCGGAATGTTAAGGATGTCGGATCGACGGTTGTGGCTGTTAAAAACGGGCACCCGGTATTTCTTGAAGATATAGCCGATATTTTGGATACGCACAAGAAAATATCCTCGTTTTCACGGTATGATGGGATGCCGTCAGTCTCACTTGTTGTCTTTAAACAGCCGGATATCAACACCATCAGTACTTCGACAAAAATCAAAGGTATTGCGGCCAAATATGATGCCCAGATGCCGGAATTATTGAGCGTGACCACTTCGATGGACAAAGCGGAAGACATCTCAAGGATGGTCAGGGAGCTCAGTTCTAATGCCCTCTACGGAGCCCTTTTTGTTCTGATCGTTCTCATGATTTTCATGGGGCCTCGGAATGCCGTCATCGTAGCGATCGCCATTCCTTTTTCTCTTTTTGTCGGTTTTTTGCTCATGTGGATTGCCGGATTTTCATTAAACATGATCACCATGTTTTCACTGATTCTGGTCATCGGTCTGGTGGTGGACGGAGCGATGATTGTGGGCGAAAATATCTATTTTTATTTCGAGCAGGGCCTCGATCCGATCACGGCCTCCAAAAATGGAATTTTTGAGGTGGGGACGGCTGTTATCTCCGCTGACCTGACCACTATCAGTGCGTTTTTCCCCATGATTTTTATCGTAGGGATTATGGGAGAAATGATGTCCTTTCTCCCCTGGGTAGTCATCTTTGCACTCGCCGGATCTATTTTTATCGATCATTTTACACTTCCGGTGATCGCGTCCAAGTTCATGCGGGTCAGCAAAAAAGACCATGAAATGAAAAGGTTTTACCGGATAGTGTTTATAGGGAACCGGTTTTTTCGAGGATTGAACAGACTCTATCAGCCCATGCTTCGCTGGGCCCTCTTTCACAGAAAGACGGTGGTGGTTATCGGATTGTTCGCATTTTTCCTGGCCATATCCATTCTGATGTCAGGGGCTATTAAAATAGATTTTTTCCCAAAACACAACATTGGTCGGTTTAATGTCAACTTCGAGCTGCCCATAGGGACCGTTGTGGAAAAAACTAATG
>CAZEWV010000080.1:0-9362 GCA_964516025.1 uncultured Eubacteriales bacterium | reverse complement strand
TCTTTTTTTTGTGAAAGAGAGAAAAATAGAGATAATTTGCTTCCATGGGAGTTTCGTTAAAGAAAGGAAGACTGGCAATGACAACATCGCCCGGAACATCTTTTATCCAAACATATGCTGGAGGTATATCCCCTTTGACAGGGATTTTTTTCATCTGCTGGGGGATGGAGAGATATTCGAGATTTAAAAAAATAAGCAAACCTATTGCCGCTATCACATTGAGTTTTTTCTTCTCCCATTTCTCAAAAAAATATTTTAGGCCGTAGGCCGCCAAAACGGCGATACAGAAGATGACAAATACACCATAACGTGATGGAACCCGGATCCCTTTAAATCCGGGAACGTAATTAAAAAATAGTCGAAAAGGAAGAGGCACAACACCTGTGGATTTGCCCAGGAATGTGAAATGATTTCCAAAGGAGAGGAGCAGCGTCCAGATTCCGATGACAACATATAGGATTAGACTTGTGTTTTCTTTGGACTCTTCATAGCGTTCTTTAAACAAGAATAATCCCATGGACAACAGGGTGTAGACTGTGCCAAGAAAAAGGAGGATAAGAACCTGTTTTGTCAGGTTACTCAACAAGATTATCAAAATCCCTAAGTTGATTGAAACACCACCAGTCAATAATGTTACTAGGATGGCGATCAAGTCGCAAATGAGAAAAATAAGGAACGCTGACTTTATGGCTTTCGGAGGAGATGAAAAAATATGTCTTTTTTTATAAAGAAAAAAAGCAGCAAAAAAAAGAGCTGCGATCCCTGGAAACAGATAATGTTCATGGCGGCCTAGAGGAGTTAAAATCTTAGAAAAAAAAATATTTGTGAAATCTACAGCCAAATAGTTTACAAGATCCGCTCCTTTTTGGAGGCCTCTGTCAAATTCAAATGTTTTCATAAAGGATAGATAAGGCAGCGAAAATAGAGCTAAAATAATACTAGAAAAAACAAGTGGAATACCCAGCCTCAGCACAAATGCAATACTCAGCTTTTTTCTGTTAAGAATAAGGACCATGGGCAGTAGAATAAAAAGTATTGAAACGAAAAAAAGTCCATAGTAGATACAGGCCAGGCTTTGAAGAGTAAAAAACGCGGCAAAGAGAATAGAATTTTTGAGATTGTCTTCTTCTAGATACTTGTGCAGGTAAAGAAAAGACAGGGGGATCAATCCGGAGCTGAGGAGCTGGAGGTGTGTGATCTGATTGATTTGGTAAGTGTTGAAGGCAAAAATAATCCCGCATACGATCCCGATTAAATCATTCTTGGTCAAATGTCGTGTCAAAAGAAACATACCGTAGGCATTGAGAAAAAAGGAGAAAAAAAAGATGAAATTGTAAACGGCGATCGGATTATTTGTCAGAAAATGGACCGGAAGGGAGATGAGGGACTGCGGAAATAAATGTTCTGAATAGCTGAGGGTGTTGGAGTGGGGATAAAAAGTGTTTGTGTTAAAGAGGTTAAGCGGATCTTTGAACATTTGCTGCTGAACCCAACCGGGAATCCAGGTATTTAAAACACAATCTTTTGTGTCATTTAAGGCATCAAAAGGATGAAGAGACAAGGGGAGGAGGTGTATGAAGATGAGGAGTACAAACAGAAAAATGATGCCAATTCTGATTCTTATGGAGTTACTCATACTTTCATCAGTATTAAATTTTATCGCATGGGACAACCTTTTGCAAAAATATTATGTTTATAAAACTGTCCGAAATCGGACGCGAAGTGTTAAGAAATCATACAGTTTTTAAAAAAAGTATCGACTTCTTTTGGAGTTTGGCCTGAAAAACAAAGTGGCACACATCTTGCATATTTGTTTAGGGATTCCATAAGAGGAGTAGTCCAATGATGAAATTAATTTTGGTTCTTTTGCTGACAATTATCTCACTAATACTCGTATTTGGCGCCATATAAATTTTAAAAAGAACAGGGGATGTTTTGATACTGAGCCATAAATTGATTATTGCTCTTTTGCTGCTCCTTTTCCTTTTTTAGACCCCGCGGGAGAGAATCAAGAGTAGAAATCCTTCTAAAACCAACTGTGTGCATTCACGATGTCTTCTGTCATAATAAAAAAACGATATGCGAAAATTCAAATATGTCAGCGACTTTCTTTTCACATTTATTCTCCTCCTCGGCCTCTTTCTTCCGTCTTTTGCTCAGGATGACGCAAAAATCAAGCAGTTCGAACTCGAAAATGGATTAAAGGTCTTTCTCTATGAAAGGCATTCTGTCCCGTTGATCAACCTTGCTTTTGCCGTCAACTGCGGCTCAAAAGATGAGACAGAAAAAACGAGAGGGATAGTTCACATTCTTGAACATTATATTATGTTCAGAGGGACTGAATTCAGGAGCGGAGATGAACTGGCTCAGGATATAAGGGAGCAGGGGGCCTACTTCAATGCGCACACCAGTCGTGACCTGGCTTACTTTGAGATGACTCTTCCATCTGAAAATGGGGATTTTGGCCTTGAGATGCAGAAAGAAATCCTCTTTCACATCAAACTTACTCAGGAAGATTTGGATGACGAAAAGGAAGTCATTCTTGAAGAGATAAGCCTAATTCATGATGATCCTATGCGGTATGCCTCGGCATTGGCCTACCAAAATCTCTTTCTCGGCCATCCCTATCAAAATCCTGTGTATGGAGACATAGATGCCATAAAGAATTTATCAGTTGATCAGGTACAGGAATTCTATGCCCGCTTTTTTGTCCCTAAAAATTCCTCTCTGGTAGTTCTTGGGGATTTTGATCTTCCTGAAATGGAGGAAAAGGTCAGAACTTTGTATGGGGATCTGACAAACGAAAATTTTGTTGCTGCTGAATTTGAGAGCGTCCCCTCCCTCTCTGAAACAATACGAGTCGAAAAAGAAATGGATGTCAATCTGGGGTATTTAGCCATAGGCATGATGGGGCCCGATTATAACAGTCCGGATCAATACAGTATTGACCTTCTGTCCGAGATTCTTGGCCGCGGTGTGAATCCCTTGCTCCACAAGCCGCTGATTCAGAGACGCCTTTCGGCAAATTCTCTATCCATGAGCTACGGGGCCTATGTTTACGGCGGAGCGATCTTTGTTCATGTCTCTATAGATCCCAAGAATATCAAAACTGCAGAGAAAGAGATCATTAAGTACTTAAAGTCTGTGAGAAAAGAGAGTTTTTCAAAAGATGATTTTGTGGGAGAAAGCCAATTCTATGCCATGGATTATCTGGAAAATGCAAAAAATCAGATCAGATTCAGAGCCCATGAATCTCAAGAAGAAGGCCTGTCCGTGGCCTTGACTCTCGCCCGGCATTTGCTCATGGAAAAATCATCTGAAGGCAGAAACTATCTAGAAAATATCGATAGACTCACATCTTCCGATCTCCGGAAATCGGGCGGCCATTATTTGGGTGCGGGACGTTACGTCATTGTGACTATAACGCCTCAAAAAAAATAGATGTATATTTTGATATGAGAACAAAAAAGACTGTTGTTTTTTCTTTTCTGATTAACTGCTTGTGCCTATGGAGTTTTGGAGGTTTTCTTCCTTCACAGGCGAATCTTTCAGAGATTCAGCAGGCGTCCCATTTTTCGCTCTCCAATGGATTAAACGTCATCTACCAATACAATCCGGTATCGGAAGTGACGGTTATGCTTTTCCTTATCAGGGGTGGAAAAAGGGCCGAACCTCAGGGAAAAGATGGGTTGGCCTACATGATGACTCGATTAAGTTTAGAAATTCCGGACCGAAACACTCTTCAAAAAATAATGACCCAGGCTACACAGATCAACATGACCAGCAGTATGGATTATTCTTTCTTAAGCATAGCCTCCCTCTCTGAACATTTTGATGGCACCATAAATCTGTTCTCAAAGATACTTCTCAAACCTCTCTTTTCCTCCATCAGGATTGACATCGTTGAAAAAGCGATGAACCGTTCCCGGGAGTTCAGGCAGGAAAGTCCTCTTCAATTGGCACATGAAAAGGCGCTGGAAGTCTTTTACGCCGGAACGGCCTACTCTGGCTCAATCTATGGACAGGAAGATACCTTAAAGTCCATAAGGAAAAGGGATGTTGATAATTTTCATGAGATTCACTTCACTGCGAAAAATACAGCCATTTTTGTGTCCTCGGATCTGGACAAGAGTACGATGCAAAAAATTCTCGAAGAACATTTTAAAGATATCCCAGAAGGATCGGTAATTGAGGACGCGGGACCTCTTCAGGCATTGCTTCCTGAAGAAAAATCTATTTTTATTGAAAAAGAGACCCAACAAAACCTAATCTTGTTTGCTTATCCTCTCCCGAAATTAACGGAAGACAACTATGTGCTCTCAAATCTTTTGGATAGCCTTATAGGCAAAGGTGTCAACTCAATACTCTGGCCCTTGAGAGTTAAAGAAAAACTGGCCTACAATGTCAGTTCACGCCTCTCTCTTTACAAAGAGGGCGGGCTATTTGAGGTATATCTTGAGACTGATAATAAGAAATTAGATGCCGCTCATGAGGCTCTGCAGGGGATTCTCGATAACCTGATTGAGGAGGGAGTGTCCGAAAAAGTACATGCAGCAAATCTTGCATTCTACAAAGGATCTTTTTTAAGGCAGATTGAAACCAAACGAGACCGAACGTTTTCCCTCCTTTTTTGTGAAGCGATGGGACTTGGATACTCTTTTCTAGATAGGAGTTTTCAGGAAGTTGATAAAACAACCTTGGATGAGATGAATGCTTTTATAAAAAGTATTCTTTCTCCTGACAAAAGAATAGAAATTATAATTGGTCAAAAATAGGGGTCGCATCTTAACATTTAACATTCGATTTACAATTAGTTCGAATGTTAAATGTTAAGATGCGACCCCTTCTTATTCAAATGTCGAATGTCGAGACTTGACCCCTTTATTGCTTTTTTTTGTTTTTATCTATATTTTAGGAGGGAATTGAAGAGCGAGGTTAAATAATGAGAAAAATCACTGTCTTATCATTAATTCTGATGGCATCCATAATAATTTTCCAATCCGGATGTAAATCTGATGAAACGGCACAAGGTCCCGTTCCTTCCGAGCTTCAGGACAATATCAGAAAAGTCCTTTCGGAAAAAAGCAAAAACAAGGAACTTGAGACTTACGAGCTCTATTCCGCAGCTCGCAAAGAACTCACGCTGGTGGAAATCGATACTATTTATCCCAAGGGACTTTCCCAAGAAGAAACCCTGAAATATGCGGAACTTTTAACCTGGGCAGATAAAAAGGATGAAGCCATTAAGGTCTATGAAAAAGTAGGTCGAGGCAAAGATTTATCGGCCCGTGAAGCCAGTAAAATGCTGATCGATCTGGAGGTGCCCGAGGTCGAGGACAATCCAGAACTATACGAAAAAATGTTGGAGGATTACCGGGCAAGGTTTGCTCCATCACCTGAGGACACCTTTGGTCTTTACAATCAGGTGGCTGTCCTTTCCAGACATTACAATGAAAACAAAAATCAGGAAAAAGCCATAGAGATTGTCCAGGCCGAGATTAATTACCTGAACTTTGATATTCCCTATTTTTCCTACAGGCTGCTCAGCAGTCGCTATCAATCCTACCTGGATCTAAATCGCAGAGAAGAGATTATTGAACTATTGGAAAGCTACAAGAAAAAATTCGAGGGCATCGCCGCAGAACGTGAAAAAAATGTCCCTTCAGATGAGGTCGAGGCCGAAGAATACAACCAAACTACGAGTGGATTCAATTCGCTTGTCCGCACGATGCAGTCCGGTTTAGCCCGGATTTACGTCATCAATCAGGAAGCGCCCGGATTTACCTTCACACATTTCTTTAACACTGATCCTGTGACTTTGGAAGGGCTGAGGGGAAAAGTGGTGATGATTGACTTTTGGGCTACCTGGTGCGGTCCATGCATTGGCACCTTTCCCGAACTGCGCGAAATCCACGCATTATATAAAGACAAAGGCCTCTTTGTTCTAGGTGTAACCGGTTTCCAGGGAAGTATGAGTAATCATGGGAAAGACCGGGTAACAGAGCTTTCAGAATCTGAAGAGCTGGCACTTTTGCCGGAATTCATCCAACACCAGAATGTCACATGGCCCATCGCTTTTTCAGACCGCAATTGTTATGATTCCGAGTATGGGATAACGGGTATTCCCACAAGTGTTATTATTGATAAAAACGGCATCGCCCGGCTGTTTACTCACCCAGCCAATAAAGACAAAATCATCGCCCTGATTGAAGAGCTCCTAGCCGAGTAAGGATAGAGATAAATTAAGCGGGCAGTTCCAATCCCACAGCGTCTTCTTCAGCTTCAGAGACATCTAACGGGCCCATAAGCACTTTTGTTTTTTGCAGTTTTTCAGCCTCATAGACAAGATCAATTTTGATCTTTTCGCTAAAGACGTGTTTTTCCGGTACGACACTTTTAATCCCGAATTTCTCCTCAAGGTGTTCTTTTAATATGTTTGCCCTTTGAAAGGCATCGTTCTGAATTTTCTCGTAATCTTTCTCCAGCCCCATCACCGATTTAAATTCTGTGCCCATTGATTCCAGTAGTCCCCATATTTCCTTTCTGTATTCAGAGACTCTGTTGAGATGATTGTCCATTGTACGTCGAAGCTCGTTTCCCTCTTCCTCAAGCTCAGCCATAAACAGGGCATATTCCTTAAGCCCCTTTTTTTCTTCCTCGATATCCGCCGTATTCTTTTCAATTTTTCTCTCTGCCTCCTCTGTCATGCGTTGGATTTGTTCTTTGAGCTCATCTTCGATGTCTCCCTTTCTGTTGTCCAGAATTTCATCCAATTCGGTTTCAATGTTCTGTGAGATAGACAAAAATTTTGTTTGCGCTTCCTTCTTTTTTAGCATTTTCCTTCTCCTTGTTGTTAAATAATGACAGATTTTTTAAAAAAAATCCAATTCTTCTGGACAATATTTGTCATGGAGTGATATCTTTTGCTCAGGAAATCAAACTCTGACTGTCTCAAAAAATGGGAGGAATGCTTATATCTATGGACAAGAAATCACTTTTTTCAGTTAAGCTTGTGGTGCGGCGAATCCTGATAACCGCTCTACTTGCTGTCTTTACTATTACGATTGCCTTTGGAGCGCAGACAAAGCCGCCGGCGACTTTTGCCGATTATGGCCAATGGGAGACTCTGACGCGCGCAGGCAGCCACGGTGGTTTCTCACCGGACGGACAATGGTTGGCCTACGGCATCAACCGAATAAACGGGAACAATGAGCTGCGTATCACCAAAATAGCTGATGAGAAAACGGAGGTCGTTGCTTTTGGTTCTCAGGCGGTTTTTTCGTCCGACACACGATGGATCGGTTACAGAATTGGCTATTCAGAAGATGAGCGGGAAAAACTGAGAAAGGAGAAGAAGCCCGTGCAGAACAAACTCGGCCTGATGAACCTTTTGACAGGCGAGATGTCGACAATTGATGCCATCGAATCTTTTGCCTTCAGCTCAGACGGTGCCTACCTTGTCATGCGGCGGTACAGACCGGAGCGTACATCGGGTACTGCAGCTGCTTCCGAACGAGGTGGAAGCAGTGCTGGCCGGGGTGGAGAAACACCTGAAGAACCACTCGGTACGACTCTTATTGTCAGGCAGCTATCGAGCGGCCGTGACACAACCTTTGGCAACGTGTCCCAAAATGTTTGGCAGAATGCAAAGCACAGTCACTTGCTGGCCATGACCATCAGTGCCGATGGAAAGGCGGGAAATGGAGTCCATCTGTTCGATCCGGAAACAACCGTGCTGCGTGTGCTCGATTCGTCCGCCTCGGTTTACACAGGACTTGTGTGGCGGAAAGATGCCGCAGATCTGGCCGTTTTCAAGGCTGTGACCGACGAAAAAAAAGACGGTCCCACGCATGCTGTCTTATCATGGACCGGCCTCGGCAAGGCCGAGCGTCAGCTTTCTTACGATCCTTCCTCTGATTCCTCATTTCCGACAGGTTTGCGGATTATCCCGTTCCGTCCGCTCTCCTGGTCGGACGATGGTCAAGTGCTGTTTCTCGGGATAGCACCTTGGGAGGACAAAATAATCCCACCTGAAAAAGGAGAGAAAGACCTCAGGGAGACCGACGTTGAAGAACCCTCGACCATTGAAATATGGCATTGGACCGATGTGTTCGTTATGCCTTGGCAGAAAATCCATGCAAGACAGGACCGGCAGCGAAACATGCTGTGCGTATGGCACATGAACAGCGGTCAATTTGTTCAGCTTGGCGAAGATCTGATTGATGAACGTGTGGTGCCAATTCCCCATACCAAACTCGCGTATGCTGTGGAGTGGTCCAAGTATGCAATGGAGAGGTCGATTGGCCGGACGGGAGCCGACCTATATCTTCTGGATATATCGGATGGCAAACGAACGAAAATCAAGGAGAACATCAATGACAGATATGTGAGGTCTGGCCCCAGCGGAAAGTTTCTCCTTTTTTTAGAAGACAAACACTACTGGACGGTCGATCTTGCCTCGCATAAAATCACGAATATTACAAAAAATGCTCCGGTGTCATTTATCAATATGGAATCGGACAGCACGGTAAAAGTGTATCCGGATCTTTTGCAGAAACCTCCCTTTGGTGTTGGGGGTTGGACGAAATCTGATGCGGCTGTCCTTCTCTACGACAAGTATGACCTCTGGCAGGTGCCTGCCGATGGTTCGAATGTGCAGCGGCTGACTGAAGGTTCGACCGAACAGGTCCGCCATCGCCTGATCCGGCTCGATCAAGCGGGGAGTGTGCGGGGGAGAGGCCGCGGATTTTCTGCGCCCGAAAAGTGGATCGATCTCAGTAAACCTATGTATTTGAGCTTATACGGAGAATGGACAAAAAAATCGGGCTACGCCTTACTCAACCCGGGTGGAGCTGTTTCACGCCTTGTGTGGCTGGATAAAAATGTTAGTTCTCTTGCTAAAGCTAAAGATGCTGATATTTACGCATACATTGCGCAGGATTATGACGATTCACCTGATATCTTTGTCGGTGAAGCTGATTTCCAGGATGCGAAACAGGTCACCACGACCAATCGGTTCCAGAGCAGCTATGCCTGGGGCCACAGTGAACTGATCACGTACAATACGGACAAGGGACGAAAACTCCAAGGGGCGCTGTTTTATCCAGCCGGGTATGAGTCTGGCAATCAATACCCGATGATCGTCTACAATTACGAACTGCTTTCGCAAAACGTCCACCGCTATGTTGCGCCGTCTGACCGCAGCTATTACAACATCAGCGTTTTTACGAGCCAAGGCTACATTGTTTTAGAACCGGATATTGTCTTCAGAATACGACAGCCGGGCTGGTCAGTGGTCGAGTGCATTACAGCCGGCGTAAAAAAAGTTATTGAGATGGGCATCGTTGATCCCAAACGCATCG
>CAZEWV010000079.1:2391-9503 GCA_964516025.1 uncultured Eubacteriales bacterium | reverse complement strand
GGATAAGGCTCCGTGGTGTTAAGTCAAAAAACTAACATGGGAATCCAGGCTAGTGTCTTTTTGATTTTTCCGGCCACCTTTCCGAGATCATCCAAACTCTTTCCGGTCGATCCCTGAAGTACCTCTCCTCCGCCTATGGCCAGACTCCCAGCCCATTTGAATCCCACTGTAGTTGCGAATTTGTGGTAGATGGCAATAGCGACAGCCGTGATCTGTTCTGGCTCGGGAAAACCGCAATTGATAATAGGGAAAAATCGTTTTTTTCCATCGATTTTTTGCTGCGCAGAGATGGCTTCCATTGTTTTTGTAACAATCGCCGGCTGGCAGTCATCATACAGGGGAGCGGTGAGGACAACGATATCCGCACGATCGACAGCCTCAAGCATCTCGTGCATCCTTTCGTCACTGACAACCTGCCTGTTGATCCAGAGAGTTCCGGTATCAATCCCTTTTTGTTCCAAATTGTTCATCAAGTAACGGCCTATACTTGTGGAAGTGCTCCGTTGACCCCGGGGGCTTCCCACCAAAAGCAGTGCCTGTGTCATGAGTTCAACTCCATTTCACCAATAATTTCCTTTATTCTTTCGCGAATTTTATTGTCTTCTTCCCCGGAAAGAAACACTTCCGCCTGGTATTTAGGTGGATAAATATTACGGCTGTGCCTTTCAACCAGTGCCTTAAATATCCTCTCTCCTTCAACATCCAGAGTCTCTGTGACACTTACGGCTAAAAGGGACGGATACCGCTCATACCTCTTGAGATGGTGGAATTCTCCACTTTTAATCGTAAATCCCGGCATTAGAATCCCCAGTAAACGTTCGATCATCTTTTTTAACTCAGAAGAATACCCCCCGAATGTCAGCGGGCTCAAAAAGACAACCAGCTCACTCCGAAGGAATTGTTTGACAATACCAGGAGCCTCGTCTTTTTGTTGGATACAGAGGCCCGGAGTTGTATCCCAGCACTTAAAGCACCCGAGACATCCTCTGATATTGGATTGGTGGAGAATTATGGATTTGGTGCTCCAGCCCACATTCTTCAATTCCTCCAAAAGAGCATGCTGAATGGGTTCAAGATGATGCTGGTGCTTCAAGCTGCCGTTTAGGATGAATGCATTCATCAGTAATTTTTTCTATTTTTCTTTTTGTTTATATCCTGCCGGCGGCTGAAATTCATTGGGATCGACACTCTCCGGAGAGAACACCAACAATTCTGTATAGTAAGCAAAAGCCGGTTCATCAGCAGATGCCTTAGATTTTCTCGATAGTGCTTTCTTGGCAAAATTTCCCAACATCTTCCTGACATTTTTTCCTTCTTCCTCCTGGCCTGCAGTTCCCTCTTCCGTGCCTTCTTTTTTGGAATAATACTTCCCATCGATGATGACCGGGTATCCCACTATCTTCTCCATTTCCTCCGAAAATTCCGTTAAATTTTTCTTAGGGGAAGAGCTTTGTTGATCCATCTGTCCAAACATTGTCATCCAGGTTGTGCCGAGAATATCCTGCTGCTGCTCACTGTAATCAAAACCCAAACTCGTCATAAGTTCTTTGGAAAAATTCAATTCTTCCTGCTGAGCTTGATTGATTTTTTCGGTGAATGGAGTTGTCCACACATCTGTGAGAAGACGATCCATCCCTTTCTGTCCGGTTGCCGTATTCTCCCACTCTGTGATCCAGCTTACGGCAAATTTCTCGCAGGGAAAGTTATTTATGGTCTTTGTCTCACCAGTCTTATCGACTTTAAATTCACTGCGGATAACCTTGACACTGCGCTCTGTTTCTTCCATACCCCCCTGCTGATATGGAGAGATGGCCCCTTCCTCCCCCGCTTCCATTTTACCTAGCTGCCGCAGCACATAAGTCTTTTTTTTGTGATCGATATTACAGATCGTTTGAGCAGACAAATCGAAAATCTCTCCGATTTCGCCCTGTTTGAAAAAAGCCTTCATCACAAGACCTCCCAGTCCCTTTCCCTTGAAGGCAATCTCTGATTCCGTTCTTTTCTTATCCAGGGCAATTTTATCGGTGAGGAGAGCCGAAAAAGTCCCAAATCTTCCGAAGGTAACATTGGTTTTTGATTTTTTCACCACTCCGGCAAATAGAGAGGTGGAAAGCAAAACCAAAACTATTAAAGGAACTATTTGTTTTCTCATTTTCATCTCCTTCATCGCACTCAAACGTCCTGATAAATTTAATATATGTTCAATCATAAACCCAAGTCAAGCTGTGCCAAGAGCATTTCCTGCCAACCAAAATTGTTTATTTACGTCTTTATTGTGAAAGGCGCGAGTATTGCCACTGTATACCAATCTCTATATAATTCTCACAACCATGAACCAAAAAACAAAAATCCTTCAAAAAATGTCACTATTTATCGCAACAGGCATCCTTTTTTGTCTCATCTTTTCCTCTCCGGCTCAAAGCCAGCCGAGACCTCTTGTGGTTCTCCAGGAATCCGAACTCAATAATCAAGCCTTCTATGACGCCTGGGTCGAGTTCAAGGAGAAAGGTATTCGCTCTAAAAGGCATCGCCGGAAAATTCTGAAGGACCTTGAGGAAAATTTCAACTCGAGGGCGTTGGAAAGGCGAAAAACCAAACGTACGCTTCCAGGGCTTTTCGATGAGAGGGATTTTCCACTTTCTACAATATTTTTAAATGGAGTGGTTAAAACGGGTGCAGTGCTTTTGGTTCAAAGCCACTGGCTCAACGGTGTCTCTATCTTAGCTACAAAGGAGCAGATCTTAAAGATTAAAAACCTGCCCTATGTGACAAAAGTTACGGATTTTCATGAGCACAAGGCCCGCCGACAACTTGAAACTCCGGAAGAAACGCCATCCCAAAGTCCGGAGGAAAAAACCGCTTATTACGAACGTTCAATGGTTGCGGCCCGCCAGCTTGGCCTCGACAAACTGCATAAAGCAGGATACACGGGCCGTGGTATCAGAATCGCAGTCATAGATGCCGGATTTGATCTCTCGCACACCGCTTTCCGGAATCCTCAAAAATCCATTCATGTAGTTGCTAAGTGGGATTTTGTTGAAAACGACACAGACATTATTCCGAGGCCGGGAACGCATCCCACGTATTTCAGCCACGGCACATCGGTTCTAGGCACGATCGCTTCCTACTCCCCTAATGAGCTTTTGGGAACAGCCTATGATGCAGAGTTTATTCTTTGCAATCCGGAAGACGGAGTGGAGGAGTACTATCTGGAGGAACGATGGTTCGTGGCCGCGTTGGAATTTGCGGAGTCGCATGGAGCGGACGTGCTCACCTCATCTCTTGTTCTCTACGATGGATACACCGTAGACCAAACCGATGGGAAGACTTCGATCATGGCTTTGGGGATGAACATCGCCAGCGGAAACGGCGTGATCTGCCTAACCGGAAGCGGAAACTATGGACACGATGCGGATCCATCCCTCTCACACCTGATGACTCCCGGAGATACACAGGATATCATCACCGTTGGAGCCATCACCCCAGATGGTTCGATAGCACGTTTTAGCTCTGATGGGCCATCTGCAGACGGACGTCTGAAACCAGAAGTTTTGGCTTTGGGCTCACGTGTAGCAACGGTGTCTATAGGGGACAAAAACGGATACGCATACGGCGGAGGGGTGTCCATCGCAACACCTATTATGGCAGGAGCGGTCGCGTGTCTCCTGCAGACACACCCGGACTGGACAGTGGAAGAACTCCGTCAGGCTTTATTTTCTTCCGGTGACTATTACCGCCAGCACGGCAAACCCGATCCCCTATTTGTCCACGGATACGGAATTCCTAATGTCTTTATCGCTGCAGGATTAGAAGACCCCTCGCTGAACCGCACCATCGAACTCCAAGAGAAGGCACAGCCAACACATAAGTCCTTCATGGAAAAAGTGATTCAAACTTTGGAAGAATGGCTGGATACGGAAGCACAGAAACCAAAAAAATCTATTTTTGTTCGATGGGAAATTCAGAAGAGTAACACTCAAGCCAGCATTCGGGGAATTTCAGCTGTCGATAACAGGATCTGCTGGATCAGTGGAAGCCATGGAACGTTTGCCAGGACAACCGACGGGGGAAGAACATGGACAGCTTCTCGAATCTCCGGTAACGAAGAACTGGATTTTAGAGATATCGAGGCCCTTGATGAAAATACGGCTCTAGTGCTAAGTTCCGGACGGCCCGCAAAGATTTTCAAAACTCTGGATGGAGGTGCCACC
This sequence comes from uncultured Eubacteriales bacterium, assembly GCA_964516025.1. GTDB lineage: Bacteria > Acidobacteriota > Aminicenantia > Aminicenantales > Aminicenantaceae > JAUWVG01. Next base: position 5,292 of record CAZEWV010000079.1, on the reverse strand, counting down.
TGGGAAGAGAAATATTCAAATCAGTCAGAGGGAATATTTTTTAATGCCATGGCTTTTTGGAATAAAGATAGGGGCATTGCCGTAAGCGACCCGATCGATAGACGATTTTTTCTCATCAGGACTTTTGATGGGGGAGAAAATTGGGAGGAAATTCCCTTGGAAAACAGTCCTATAGCATTAAACAATGAAGCGGGATTTGCGGCGAGCGGGACCTGTCTGACCGTTTCGGGAGACGGGCATGTATGGTTCGGAACCGGTGGAGCTGCCGCAAGAATCCACCGTTCAACCGATTGGGGGGAAACTTGGACTGTTTATGGAACTCCTTTGTTGAGCGGTATGCCTTCTCAGGGAATCTTTTCCATCGCTTTTAAGGATATGGACAACGGCATTATTGTGGGCGGCGATTACAGGGAGCCGGACAACAGAAACCTATGTACGGCCATGACAGGGGATGGAGGTACGACATGGACAAATATCGCAGAAAACAGTCTCAGGGACTACAGGTCATGTGTTATGTTTGTACCGGGAACCAAGTCGACCTATATCGCCATAGGACGAGGAGGCTCTGACATCACAATAGATGATGGAAAAAACTGGAATCCGCTCAACAATAGGGGGTACTACTGCTTGAGTATTGAAAAGACAGGAAAGGTCGGGTGGGCTGCCGGGGCCGATGGCCGAATCGCCAAACTGACCTTGCTCCAACAATAATCCCATATAATTAAAGGGACATCATACTTAATTCGTGAATTGAATTAAAGGGACATCATACTTAATTCAACTAATTTAATTAAAAAGGACATCGGATTTATTTCAACCTATAAGGGGTGAGTCCAGATAATTCGAATTCAAATAATTAAGTATGATGTCCCTTTAATTCCAGATAATTCGAATTCAAATAATTAAGTATGATGTCCCTTTAATTCAAATTTGGTATCAAAGAATGAATTATTACATTTTCTGTTGACTTTGACTCTGATAAATTGATAATAGTAAAAGTCTATTATATCTGATTATTTTTTATCATATTATAAGGCAGATAAATGAATAAAATGCGGCTTAATTCCTATTTTATCATTTTGCTCTTTGTCCTAATCCTGTTCAGCACTCTGTTTCTGACCGGTCATCAGGCCGCCGACGCAGCAAAGGAACAACAACAGACTACAGGCAAAGAACAGAAAGATATCCAAGTCCCCCCTCCCCCCCTTAATGAGGATACTTTCCCCTGCTCTATGTGCCATGCCGACATGGAAACCAACCTTGAGCGCAGGGAATTGGTTGACTTTCATGATGATATCGTCCTCAAACATGACGAAGAAAACCGCTGGTGCATGGATTGTCACGACACAGAAAATAGGGACATGCTGCACTCAGCCAGCGGCGAACTGATTGATTTCACAGAATCCTACAAACTGTGCGGCCAGTGTCATGGTCCAAAACTCAGAGATTGGGAAGCCGGAATTCACGGCAGAAGAACTGGACAGTGGAATGGAGAAAAACAGTATCTTTTATGTGCCCACTGCCATGATCCTCATTCCCCGAAGTTTCAGAAAATGAAACCAGAGCCCGCCCCAGTCAAACCTGGAAAAAAGAAATGAGCATACGCATACAGAAATTTGCATTCTCACCAAAAAAATTGAACAGACGGTCATTTCTCAAAGCCGCGGCAGTGACTTCCTCTGCAGCCGCGCTCGCCGCATGCGGGGATAATGCCGCTATTGAGGAATTCCTTCAAAGAGATTTCCGTTCCCTGTCAAAAGAAAAGATTGCCAAGGTCATCGAGCGACTTGAAACCGAATATTCCGAAAAATACGGAAAAGCATTTACTGTTTCCACCAAAGAAGCCATCCCAAATACCTTGTTCGGCTATGGCCTCGATCTTTCCAGATGTATCGGATGCAGAAAATGTGTCTATGCCTGCCAGGAAGAGAACAATCAATCCCGGGATCCCCAAATCCTCTGGATCAAGGTCCTGGAGATGGAAAAGGAACGAGGTGTCGACTTCGCTCATGTCAATCTCTACTACGACCATGAAGAGGTACCCGATGAAGGCCATTTTTACCTCCCCATGGGCTGCCAGCAGTGCAGAAATCCTTATTGTGTTAAAAGCTGTCCGGTTGGTGCCACATTCACTGATCCGGACGGAATTGTCGTTGTCGACTACAACTGGTGCATAGGCTGCCGCTGCTGTATGGCCTCCTGTCCATATGGTGCTCGCCATTTCAACTGGGGAAAACCAGGACTTCCTGCCGAAGACGCCAATCCCAAAACTCACTATTTTGGCAACAGGCCCCGCATGAAGGGGGTTGTGGAGAAATGCACATGGTGCGTCCAACGAACCCGGGAAGGCCGCTATCCGGCCTGTGTGGAAGCCTGTCCTGTCGGTGCCCGAAAATTTGGAAACCTTTTAGATAAGGACAGCGAAATCCGGTATATCTTAGAAAACAAGAGGGTGCTTATTCTCAAAGAAGAACTCAATACACAGCCAAAATTCTATTATTTTTACGGAACTTGATAATAAATAAGAGGTGATAGGGTGAAATTTTTCCGGCTAATCCAAGAGAGTTTTAAAATCATAATTAAAGGAAGCAGACGTTATTATACATGGCTGGCATTTTTGTCCATATTGATAGTTTGGGGAGCCAGCGGCTACATCCAACAGCTTAAGCATGGACTGATGGTCACAAATATGAGAGACCCCATATCCTGGGCCTTTTATATTGGAAACTTCACGTTTCTGGTCGGAGTCGCGGCTGCGGCCATCATGCTTGTCATTCCGGCTTATATCTATAACTGGAAGCCTATCAAGGAGGTCGTCCTCTTTGGAGAACTACTGGCCATTTGCGCCATGATTATGGTCATACTTTTTGTCATCGTCGATATCGGAAATCCTCTGCGGTT
>CAZEWV010000079.1:0-2291 GCA_964516025.1 uncultured Eubacteriales bacterium | reverse complement strand
AAGCCATCTGGAAGATTGCGGAACTGATGGCCTATGCCATGTTTATCAACCTTTTCTTTTTCTTTTCCGAAATCTTTAAAGAGATCTATTCCAACACAGAACACCTGGTTCATCTGAAGTATTTGTTTGTTGGGGTTGGCGATAACAAAGATATCGTTCTCTATGGATGGACCTCTCTGATTTTCAGTATAGTGGCATTTTTGCTATTCCTGATACCTAAAACCAGAAAAAATCCCATCACACTTAATCTCGGCGCTATTTTGATCTGGTTTGGTGTCTACATTGAAAAAGGGATCGCCCTTCTGATTCCCGGATTCACCCCGGATACATTGGGACAGGTCTACATTTACCGGCCCTCCTTGATCGAAATTAAAATCGCTGTAGCCATTTTCTCCATCGGCTTTATGATCTTCACCCTGCTTACAAAAATCGCCATCGCTATTAATTTTGAAGGCTTTAATATCGACACACTGAAACGAAAAAAGATTACATCAGCACAAAACACTTGAATGCGGCCTCGCAAACCCTGTCTTCAAATCACGTAATCAACATTGAATTAAAGGGACATCATACTTAATTATTTGAATTCGAATTATCTGACGTCACCCCTTATAAGTTGAAATAAGTATGATGTCGTTTTAATTAAATTAGTTGAATTAAGTATGATGTCCCTTTAATTATTAAAAGTTTTAAATGTCTGATCCCAATGCAACTTAATCTAATAAATTGAGTTTTAGTCTGTAGAAAAGAAAATGCTAAAAAAATAGCATAACATGTTGACAAAAGGAAAACAAGGTGCTATATTTTTAGCATGCTAAAAAATTAGCAGTTTTATTGGCCGCAATTCAAGCAGGAGATAAACATGAAGGCACAGAAAAACCTCAGCCGGAGGGAAAGACAGATCATGGACATCGTCTATGAAATGAAAAAGGTCACGGTAGCCCAGGTTCTCGAGCTGATCCCGGATCCTCCCAGCTATTCGACCGTCAGGGCACTGCTCAGAGTGCTTGAAGAAAAGGGACACCTGATTCATAAGCAGCAAGGCCCGCGCTACATCTATTCCCCCACTCTTCCCCGTGAAGAGGCAAGACAGAATGCGCTCAAACATGTTTTAAAAACTTTTTTCGACAATTCCACAGAAGATGTCGTCGCGGCTCTGCTCAACATCTCAGAAGAGGACTTATCGGAGGAAGAATACAAGCGTCTTACTAAATTGATCAAAAAAGCACAGAACGAAGGCAGATAAAAATGGAATTTCTTGCAGAGATTAAAGGACTCAACCTCATCAGTGAATTCTTTATCAAGAGCTCCGTCATTCTCACATTTACGTTTGTGCTGGTTTTTTTGTTTCGGAAAAAATCAGCATCTCTCAGACATTTTCTCCTCTCAGTCTCTCTCATAAGTTTGCTACTGTTCCCATTCCTTTCCACCCTCACCAAGGGATGGGAAACAGGACTGCTTCCAACCTGGCATATTGGTGAAGGCCGCTCCCAAATATCACAACGATGGGATCAGGACACGCAGACAACAATCCCATTAAACTCCATCAGCCCTTCATTGGCTGATCAACAGCTGCAGGCGCTAAAATTGGAGAAAAATGGTCGTTTTAATTTTTTTCTCTCAAAATATTCCATCTCTAAAGGATTTTTTGGCCTAGTGCTTGTTGCAATATGGTCGGCGGGATTGATTGTGTTGCTATCCAGGATATTTATCGGACTTTACGGTGCGCACAAATTAACCAGACAGGGTAAGGAAATATCGGGTTCTCCCTGGCGGCAGCTTCTGAGCCACTTCCTGGAAGCCATATCCATCAAAAGAAAAATAAGCCTATTCAGCCATAAAAATGTGAACAGCCCCTTGACTTGGGGGGTGATAAAACCTGTCGTGATCCTTCCTACTGAATCCAGGAACTGGACTCAAGATCAGCGCTCCTCCGCCCTCTTCCACGAACTCTCTCATATCAAAAGATGTGATTTCCTCGTTAAAATCCTCGCACGCTGCAGCGTCGCGCTCTACTGGTTTAATCCTCTAAGCTGGTTCGCTTTCAGGATGATGAAAAAAGAGCAGGAAAAAGCCTGTGATGAACTTGTCCTCAAAACCGGAGTAAAACCCTCAACATATGCCGTCAATCTTTTATCGATAAAAAAGGCCGGACAGTTCCGCTGGAATCCGCCGACCGCAGCTCTTGGCGCTGTTGGAAAATCCCAGTTGAATGAACGGCTGGTTGCAATTCTCAAACATCAATTAAAACCAAAGGAGGTCAACATGAAGACCAAAATTTTATTTTCATC
>CAZEWV010000078.1:2904-9522 GCA_964516025.1 uncultured Eubacteriales bacterium | reverse complement strand
TTCCTGCTTCCGGAAAGTTCAAAAGCAAGAAGGTAAATCAAAAGCGATGTGATACAAAAAAGTAAAACCGTTCCAATTCTCAAAAAAAATACCGAATCACCGCCCACAGCAGTCGTCAGGGCAATCATGTAGGCCACCATGGGAGGATGGTCAAAGTAGCTGAGATCCAGATGTTTAGACCATGTCCAGTAGTAGGCCTCATTGTCCCCAGGCCCCACAATCCCGATAATAAAAAGATGATAGAGGGCAACCAATACGATTAGTAACAGCACGTAATGTCTATATTTTCTATCTTCAGGAGTCAATAATTTCACCTTAAAAGAACCAATCAACTTATACCACAGCCAATTTCCTCGGTCAAAAACCGCTTGCATTATCCGTCTGGCATGGAAATAATGAAGACGATTTTTTTATCACATGAGCAGCACGAATCTTCTCCATTCGGAAACCACATCTTCCTCATTCCAGCGCATCGCCACCCTTGATGGCTGTCGAGGAGTCGCCATATTTTTGATGACGTTCTTCCACAGCCTGTATCACGTTGTCAACTATGACGCCATCGCAGAAGATCCCAACCGTTTACTCGAATACCCGAAGATAGTCCTGGGCATATTTGGATTTTTGCTCTATTTGGGAACATGGAACACGTTTTTCCTCCTTGTGTCTTCGGTTGTCAACACTTATGTGATGGCCAAAAGCGTATCCAGAGGAGTTAATCTAAAAATTCTTTTGTGGAAAAGAGTCATCACAGGTGTTGTTCTTCTCTTCGTTGACCATCTCATCGAAGGCTTGGGTTACTGGGGATTTTTAGGTGAAGGTATCCGGACCGGAGTCTGGAAACATACGGATAAAATCTGGCATCCTTTCTTTATGATCCAGACCCTCGAGATGATCGCATGGGGCATCATTATCACATCCATCATCAATTATTTCCTCCTGCGGAGAAATGGGTACGAACAACACCACCGGAATCGAAAGCTCTATCTCATTTTGACCTTAATCGTTCTACTGCTGACACCTTTGGTTCACACGTTGGTCGATGCAAGACCCTGGTCCATTCCTGAAAACCTTTCGGAAAATCCAGATCTTTTTGATACGGCCGGATGGCCTGATACTCAAATCCAGACACATAACTCTTCAATCCTGACCTGGTTCCTCGTGATTCTTGCCGGTGATTTCGAACCTCTGTTTCCATGCCTTTCGACCGCGTTTGTCGGAGCAATCATCGGTTTATTTTTAGCCAATCCTCTTCATTCCAGAAAGTTTTTCCGGATCGGATTTCTCGCCGCTGGGGGAAGCATAGTGGCCGGTGCTGTTCTTATCCTCGCCGGCATGACCTTTTCCGCCTTTCACAGACCGGCCCTCACCAATCACCTTCTCCAACTGGGCGGGCAGATTTTGGCTGTTCTCATCCCCTTGAGGTTGGTGGAGTTCAGAGGACGGGCACATAAGGCGGCCAACACACGGTTTGTCCGGTTTATGAGGAGGTGGGCGATGATCGCCCTGACAGTGTATGCCCTGGAAATCTTCGACATTTTTCCCGAATGGACCCTCAATCTTTTTCTTGGAAAAATAACCGGATTGAACTTTTTTGAAAGGATCTTCAATATTGATCAACTCCCTTTAGCGCTTGCCGTAGCCGTGTATTCGGTGTTTTGGTACTATCTACTTCTGCTCATTTGGGCAAAATTCAACTACAAAGGATCTTTCGAATGGCTTCTCATCCAAATCCAAGGCCTGATATCCAAACAAAAATCACAAAGACTCAACGTGGATCTGATGCTGAAACGAGTCGAGTGGATGAACTTTAAACTGGAATAAGTATGCTTGCTATCACGTCTGGAATTTTATTTAGAACTGAAGTAGAATTGGAGGGCCATTATTCATAACAAAATACATAATACGGAGATGAAAATGAAACCTACAGAAAAACCTATTAATCCCTGTTTCTCGTCAGGCCCCTGCGCCAAACATCCGGGGTATTCCATCGATGAACTCCGGGATACTCCTTTCGGGCGGTCCCACAGGAGCAGCCTGGGAAAGGGCAAACTGGCGGAATCTATCGACAGAACCAAACACATTCTAAGGCTTCCTGAAGACTATCTAGTCGGCATCGTTCCCGCATCGGACACGGGCGCCTTTGAGATGGCTATGTGGTCAATGCTTGGACCGCGCGGCGTGGATGTCTTTATTTGGGAATCTTTCAGCAAAGGTTGGGCCACCGATATCACAAAGCAGCTTAAACTCGACAATACACGTGTTTTCGAGGCCGATTATGGAAAACTTCCCGATCTCTCTCAGGCCGACTTCAATAATGATGTTGTCTTTGCCTGGAATGGAACAACAAGCGGCGTCAAAGTGCCCAATGGTGATTGGATCCCTGATGACAGAAAAGGACTCGTCCTGTGTGATGCCACATCGGCCATTTTTGCCATGGATATTCCGTATCGGAAACTCGATGTCATTACCTATTCCTGGCAGAAAGTCCTTGGCGGCGAGGCCGCTCACGGCATCATGATTCTCTCTCCTCGTGCTGTTGAACGCCTGTTGAACTATTCTCCTTCCTGGCCACTTCCGAAAATCTTCCGGATGACTAAGGGCGGAAAATTGATCGAAGGTATCTTTAAGGGTTCGACAATTAACACACCATCTATGCTGGCCAATGAGGATTACCTCGCCGCTTTGAACTGGGCCGAATCTGTAGGAGGACTCCCGGGATTGATACAGCGCAGTAATGACAACCTCGCTGTCTGGGAAAATTTTGTCCAAAGCCACGACTGGATCGACTTCCTTGCGGAAAGCAAAGACATCCGCTCCAACACGAGTGTCTGCTTTACAATGGATCTACCTGAAGAACAACTCAAGGCTCTTGTCAAGCTGCTTGCTGATGAAGAGGTCGCATTTGACTGCGGTTCCTATAGAGATGCCCCTCCAGGACTTCGATTCTGGTGCGGGGCCACTGTGGACAAATCCGATCTGGAGATAGTAACGCATTGGCTGGAATGGGCTTATAACGAAATAAAATAAACACTGAGTATTTAAATTGAAAAAACACGAAATCCAAGTTTCCTCGGGACATAGTCAGATATGTGTGGGAGAGTCTATCCAAAATTTGACACACTATCTAGGCCGTGGAAAAAATGTCGTAATCACAGATTCAAAGGTACGCCGCTGCCACGGTTTTCGCTTTTCAGACTATGACACCATAGACATCGAATCCGGTGAACAAAATAAGACACTGGAGACAGTCGAAAAAATCTACGAGAAGTTTCTAGAGTGGGAACTGGACCGATCCTCATTTGTTATTGCGATTGGGGGGGGTATCGTTTGCGATGTGGCAGGTTTTGCAGCCTCGACTTTTATGCGCGGAATCAACTTCGGATTTGTTCCCACCACTCTGCTAGCCCAGGTCGACGCCAGCATCGGAGGAAAAAATGGTGTCAACTTCCGGGGCTACAAAAATCTCATTGGAGTCTTCAACCAGCCACAGTTTGTGCTCTGCGACACCGACCTCCTGTACACTCTCCCCGAGAGAGAGCTGGCCTGTGGAGTGGCAGAAGTTGTCAAACATGCCGTAATCCAGAGCGCTTCTCTGTTCGAGTATCTCGAACAGGAATGGGCCTCCCTTCTCTCTCTTCAGAAAGACACCGTCGAAAAAGTAATCAACGATTCAATCGTGATCAAGTCATGGATCGTGCAATCCGATGCTCTAGAAAAAGGAGAACGGAAAAAACTCAATTTCGGCCATACCCTCGGCCATGCGATCGAAAAAGAAAGGCAGCTGTCTCATGGGGAAGCCATCAGTATCGGCATGGTCTTGGCATCCAAGATTTCTGCAGCAAGAGGGATGCTCTCCAGTCAAGAAGTTGATCACATCACATCACTCCTCAAGAAATTAAAACTACCCACAGAAGTATCATCCAGCAAAGAACTTATTCTCGATGCCGTAAAAAAAGACAAAAAGCGCAAAGGGAAAGATATCCACTTTGTCCTTCTGTCAGAAATCGGAAAAGCAGAAGTGACTCCCATGACCTATACTGAGCTGGAGGGATATATTCATGATCTGTGTTAGCCTGGCAGAAAAAACATTCAAAGACTGCGTAAAAACTCTGGAAGGAGTTGAATTTGCAGAAATTAGAATGGACAAAATGGATGTCACTGCAGAAGAAGTCAACACGCTATTTTCTTCCCACTCTAAACTGATCGCAACCTGCCGGCCTGGCTTTCAGAGGAAAGAAAAAAGGCTGGAACTTCTTTTGACCGCTGTCCGTGCCGGTGCCGCCTACATAGACATCGAAATGGAGTCGGATGAGGATTTTAGAAACGCCATTACTACGGAGGCAGGAAAGACAGGATGCCAACTCATTATCTCCTATCATAATTTCACAGGGACTCCGGACAAACAGGAACTCAACCAAATTATCCAAAGCTGTTTTAACGCCGGAGCCGATCTGGTTAAAGTTGCCTGCAAAGTCCGAAATAACTCGGAAAATGTACGGCTTCTTTCTCTCTTGGAAGACGAGCGGCCCCTTATCGTTATCGGTCTAGGTGAAGAGGGGAAAAAAACTCGTTTTATGGCTCCTCTTCTTGGCAGCCCTTTCACATATGCCTCCCTCTCAGAAGGAAAGGAAACAGCAGAGGGTCAGCTGGACCGGGAAACACTCGAACACATTTTATATACTTTGAAAAATGTCTAAGACTAAACTCTTCGCCGTCGCCGGCAAACCCGTTATTCACAGCCACAGCCCCCAAATTTTCAACTTTTTTTTCCAGGCTCAGCAGATCGATGCAGCCTATTTCCGTTTGACAGCGGTGAATGGACAAGAGGTAATTCAGATCGCAAAAGCCATCGGCCTCAGGGGTTTTAACGTCACCGCTCCTTTCAAATCGGAAATCATGGAATTTATGGACGATCTTTCGGAAGAAGCTTTAGCCATCGGCGCCGTCAACACCGTTGTCTCAGAAAATGGAAGACTGAAAGGTTATAATACAGATTATTTAGGAGTCCAAATTACTCTGAAAAACAACGGGATCGATCTCATGCATAAAAAATTTGCCATCCTCGGCGCAGGCGGGGCCGCCATTGCCGCTGCTTGCGGAGCCCTTTGGGGAGAGGCAGGAAGAGTGGTCCTCCTCAACCGCACAACAGAGAAAGCGAAAGAAGCCGCCCAACGGCTGGGATGTGATTACGCTCCTCTAAACAAAATTGGAGAAACCCTAAAAAACAGCGATATCCTAGTCTCCTGTATATCCACCAATCAGCGTGTGGTCTCTCCTGAGATGCTGGACAGGAACTTAATTGTCCTGGATGCCAATTACAAAGACTCTCAGCTCAAAAGTGACGCAGAAAAAAAAGGCTGCCGTTTTTTCAGCGGAAAGCAGTGGCTCGTTAACCAGGCCATACCTGCATTCAGCCTCTTTACCGGCCTGAATGTTGCAAAGAATGTTCAACATGGTATTCTTTCCACCATACATGAACAAAACGCCCAAAAGCCAAACATCGCTTTGATCGGTTTTATGGGGAGTGGAAAAACATCTGTGGGCCAGAAACTCGCAGATAGTATTGGATACAAATTTGTGGACATAGATTCGGTCATCGAGGAATCAAAAGGACAGACTATATCAGAAATATTCGAAAAGAACGGCGAAAGAGCTTTTAGAGAGATAGAAAAAAGCACCATTAAGGAGCTCATTCCAGGATCAAAAAAACACGTTTTTTCTCTGGGAGGAGGAGCCGTCCTCGATGAAGACAACCGCTTTCACCTCAAACAGTACTGTGCGTGCGTATGGCTCTGGGCCTCAATCCAGACATCTCTGTTTCAAAGGGACGTCACATCGAGACCTCTGTTGAACAGGACAAATCCAGAAAAAACAGCACGCTCACTTCTAGCAGCCAGAATCCCCCTTTATGCCCGGACATCTGATATCGCCATAAGCACGGAATCAGGACACCCGGAAATAATCGCAAAGAGAATTAAAGATGAAATGGATCAAACCATCTGAAATCAACGGGACACTCCCGGCACCGTCCTCGAAAAGCTTGATGATCCGCGCCTGTACCGCAGCCCTGTTGGCTGAAGGAGAATCCTGGATCCTACACCCTTCTTTCTGCGACGACGCTCTAGCCACTCTGGAAATCATTCAAGCTTTAGGCGCGCATATAGAGAAAAAAAAAGACGGAATTTACATTTCTGGTGGAAAAAGTATCCGGAATTCAACTTTGAACTGCCGTGAATCTGGTTTGAACATGCGCCTGTTTGCTCCTATTGCCTCCCTGCACCAAACAAAAATCATCTTATCTGCAGCTGGTTCTCTACAGACAAGACCTATGGATATGCTCGAAGATCCTCTCCGCAGATTAGGTGCTTATTGCCAGACTCAGAGTGGATTTCCTCCTGTCCAGGTCCAGGGGCCGATAAAAGGAGGGAGAATCTCAATCGATGGCTCTCTCAGTTCCCAGGTTCTCACTGGACTTATGATGGCCCTACCGCTCTGCACATCGGACTCAGAAATTGATGTCCACAACTTAAAAAGCAAGCCTTATATCGCTATGACAAATTCTGTACTCGAGGAGTTTGGTGTTTCTATAGTTCAGGAACAAGACTTCAGCCGCATTTT
>CAZEWV010000078.1:0-2804 GCA_964516025.1 uncultured Eubacteriales bacterium | reverse complement strand
GGGACGCCGTTAGAAGGAGGTCTCATCCATTCTCATGGGGACCACCGGATAGCCATGGCCGGCGCAGTGGCGGCTCTTCAATCTAAAAATGGCGTTCGTATCCAAGATTGGCAGGCGGTTTCGAAATCTTACCCGGGTTTTTTCGATGACCTGGAATCCATTCAAGGAGAATCCCCATGAATTCCTTCGGTAGACTTATGCGTTTAACAATATTTGGTGAATCTCACGGTGAAGCCGTAGGAGTGGTCATCGAAGGATGTCCCGCCGGATTATCACTCACAGAAGAGGATTTTTCTGCTGATCTCAGCAGACGTCAATCCGGTTTGGAAGGAACAACAGCGCGCAGGGAACCGGACATCCCTTTATTAAAAAGCGGCCTGTTCAAAAACAAGACCACCGGAGCTCCTCTTATGATTCTTTTTGAAAACAAAGATGTTAAATCTGAAGATTACATCCCAATCAAAGACACGCCCCGGCCGGGACACGTGGATTTTGTCGCTCACAATAAGTATGGGGGATTTTACGATTTCAGAGGCAGCGGCCCTTTTTCTGGCAGATTATCCGTGGCTCTCGTTGCTGCAGGCACCATTGCAAAAAAAATCCTCACCCCGACCACGGTGAGTGCTTCTCTTCTGGAAGTGAACGGCCGATTTGACATACAGGAGGCTGTCCAATCCGCCATCCAAGAAAAAGATTCGGTAGGCGGCATCATCGAATGCCGAGTGAACAAACTCCCCACCGGACTTGGAGAGCCTTTTTTCGATTCTGTCGAGTCTCTCATCAGTCACATGATCTTTGCGATCCCAGGCATCAAAGGCATAGAGTTTGGAGCCGGTTTTTCTGCTAGCCGAATGAAAGGGAGCCAATTCAACGACATTCTAATCAATAAGGAAGGAAAGACGGCCACAAATTTTTCCGGCGGTATCAATGGTGGAATCACAAACGGCAATGAATTGGTGTTCAGGGTTGCAGTTAGACCCCCTTCCAGTATAGGCAAAGAGCAGGACACGATAAATCTTAAAACAGGTCAACCGGCAAAAGTCTCAGCCAAAGGCCGCCATGATGTCTGCATTGCATTGAGGATGCCGGTGATCATCGAAGCCGTCACGGCATCTGTTCTCGCAGATTTAGCTTTGATAGAGCAGAAAATTCCCAGAATTCTCATATGAAGGTGTCGGCAGGTATCAATAATTCAGGTTAAAAGACCTTTAGAATTTTAATGTCAGTCGGTATCTGTAGCCCAAATCTTTCATCTTGAACTTAAAAGACTTAATGACCTTAATTTCCGGAGTATTCCATTTAGCGATACACGCATAGACTTCCTTGAATCCCTGAGTTTTCGCATACTCCAGAGTTTTCTTATGCAATTGTTTTGAAATCCCCTGATTTCTGTGCGGTTTGGAAACAAAGGTGATCTGCAGGAAGAACTCCGCAGGGGTCCATTTGGCAGTTACAGGCAGAATGTCATACATGTTATCCACTTCGGGTGCCCCCAGAGAAGGATATCCCATTAGAAATCCCACAATTTTCTTATTGTCAACAGCAACAAATGTTTTGTACTTGTTTCCGCGTTTGAGATAACGGTTCCTGTAATTTTCAATTCCGGATTTTATGGTAACTTCTTTAAATTTCTCAGCAAGTTCCGACTCAAGTTCTCGGACAAGCTGCAAAACCTGTTTCAGATCTCTAGGTTTGTATTCGCGGATTTTAACATTCATATCCATCTTATTTTCCCAAAAACGTCAAAAGTAAAAACTTATTGTTTCTATAATAACAGAATTCGATCTTGAAATCACGGAAACGGGGATACTTCCGATGCACCGGTCCTATTTGCTTTTGGTCTTCTCTTGATGTAAAAAAGAACAGGAATTGTGATCGCCAATCCACATTTGGAGAAATAAAATGGAAAATCTCTATCAAGCGGCTGAGAGGGCCATTTGCCAGTCCCTTAGGATCAAAAAAGGAGAAAATTATCTTCTTATCACGGATAAGCAGAAGATGGACATTGCCGAAGCCATGGCCCACTGGGCCAAACAAACAGGGGCAGAGACGACCACATACCTCATGACGGAATCCCTTCGGCCCATTGTCGAACCAACACAACTTTTTAAAGACATGATCGCAAAGTCCGATGTTGTCACCTACATGCTCGATGCCCGGATAGAAGAAAAACCCTTCAGGGGATTCATGGTAAAGGAAGGAATGAAAGACAGCCGGATCTGTATGATGCCGGGAATCACCGTGGACATGATGGACCGATTGGTCAACATCGACTTTACGGAAATGGATGCCTTTACACAGAAAGTCATTGAAGCCATGGATGGGGCCGATGATGTGGTCATAGAAAATCCGGATGGGACTTACCTGGAATGCAGCGTGAAGGGCCGGACATGGAAGGCCGATAACGGGGACATAAGCCAAATGGGAGGCCACGGGAACCTCCCCGCGGGTGAATGTTTTACGGCGCCGGTAGAAGAGAGTTTCTCAGGAAAACTGGTCATCAACCTCATCGACGATAAACTCGGCCGGGGAGAAATGATCTTTGAGAAGGGAATACTTATCGAATACACCGGAGAAGGAATCGAAGAAATCGTTAAAAATATCGGCGATGATGCAACCGGAAAAATAATCGGTGAGTTCGGCATTGGAACCAATCCCGGCGCCAAAATATGCCCCAATATGCTCGAGGCCGAAAAGGCCTTTGGAACAGCCCACTTTGCCATCGGCGATTCGTACGGGATCGGGACAAATTCCAGTCCTCACCATTACGATGCTCTGGTGGATAAAATCACAATCAAAGCCAA
>CAZEWV010000077.1:0-9624 GCA_964516025.1 uncultured Eubacteriales bacterium | reverse complement strand
GGGAGATCCAGGATTTTGGCATTGGTATCCCGGATGAAGAGAAAATCCGGATATTTGAGAAGTTCTACAGATATCCTCATACAAATGATAAGGATGTTAAAGGAAGCGGAATCGGACTCACGATCGTAAAACACATTGTCGAAGCTCACAAGGGTCAAATCAATATGGACAGCAAACCCGGAAAAGGAACAACTTTCACTTTAGGTTTTCCATCCGGGACAAACACGGATCAATAGAGGTAGAATAAAAACATGTCAAAAGTCCTGATTGTTGAAGACGATGAGGCCATCCTCGAGGGATTGAAGGATGACCTTGAATTTGAGGGTTTTTCAGTTTCCTATGCCCGGGATGGTCAGGATGGGCTGGATAAAGCGCTCACAGGGCGTTTCAATCTCATTATCCTGGATATTCTTCTGCCGAAAATCAATGGTTTCGAAGTCTGCAAAAGACTTCGTGAGTCCTCTATTGGTACGCCAATCCTCATGCTCACGGCTGCCAGAACTGAGGAGATGGACAAGGTTAGGGGGCTCGAGCTAGGAGCTGATGATTATGTTACAAAACCGTTCGGTGCAAACGAGCTTATGGCCAGGGTTAAAGCGATTTTACGGCGGGCCGAAGGGAAAGGGAGTGAAGAAAATTCATTTACATTCGGTGATATTTTAGTGGATTTTAAAAATCATGAAGTGATAAAGGGGGGAAAAAGGATTCACTTTACACTTATGGAATTTAATATTCTTTCCCATCTTATCCGTCACAGAAACGAAGTGGTCCCGCGCGATGATCTATTAGATGCCGTTTGGGGAGATGCCATCGTTTCACCACGCTCAATCGAACCTCACATTGTTGTTTTAAGAAAAAAACTGGAAAAAAAACCCACAAAGCCGCAGTACATCCAGACTGTCCGGGGCGTTGGTTACAGATTCAGGAAATAAGAATCGATTCCTTTTTGGGAAATTCAAATAAAGATTTCTATCGTTTGTTAAGTTCTATTTTAAAATCGAGTTGAGCTCTGAGATGAGCGGCTGCGGATTTTATATTTTTTTTCAGGCTGTTCCACTCTGCATCATAGGGAGACTCGATTTGAGAGGCCAATTTTTGAAGAGTCCCTCCAGGCTGCGAATTTCTCCCGAACATAAAGAAGGAATCCAGGCCTATAGATAGAGAGGGTGCCCGGGAAGGTTGAAAAAGAAGGAAAACAGCAAGAAAGATGGCTGCCAGTGAGACCGAGACGATTGGTATCAGTTTCCGTGGCCCCCAGTTGTGTCTTTTTTGTTCAACCGGTCGGAAGGGTTGTGATTTTACTTTTTCCAAAAGCGAATCGGGAGTCTCCTGAAAAATAAACCGGGCGTCCTCAGCGGCTCGTTTTTCTAAAGTCTTGGAGAGATGGAAAAAATTTCGGCATGAGATACATCGATTAATGTGTGGCCGGAGAAATCCGGGAACATCCCTGTGCGAATCAAACGCACCCGATATCAACCATTTTGAAATTGAACAGATCATCCTCTATTCTCCCTGTAAAACATTTTTTGTCCTTCCGGATTGGGATGGACGAGATATTGTCCGAACTCCGGGTCTGCCTTAAACTGTTTTCCAAGATTCAAACGGGCCCTGTGCAGAATAAGCCGTGCCGCCGTGTAGGATTTTCGCATAATTCTGGCGATTTCCTTTAAAGGTAAGTCTTCGACGTAGCGCAGCCAGAGGGCTTCGTATTGGTTAGCTTTGAGATTCCGGGCTAATTTCCACAGATTTTGATTCTGTGTCTCCAGGATCAGTATCTCCTCAGGATCCCTATCGGATTGGACCGGCATCCCTTTGATATCTTTATTTTGTTTAGAGCGGTAGTGGCTGATGGCCTGCCTGTTGACCGCCGTGTAGAGCCAAGTCGAAAATTTCCATTTTTGATCATAACGAAAGATGTTTTTATAAAGTTTATAAAACGTCTGCTGGATAATATCTTCTATATCAGAAACATTCGAAATTTTCGGGCGCAGGAAGTGAAAAAGTTTAGGGCTGTATCGTGCGATTAGCTCTTCGAAGCAGCGGCGGGAGCCGGCCTGGGCTTCCAGTGCCAGCTCTTCGTCGGTGATTGGCTTCGTTCTATCGTTCATGAGCAGATGAAATTGGCTCTTTCGTACTTATTTTTTCCCCATCAGGAGGTTGAGGAGCTCCTCAACTAAACCCTGTGATTCCAGCACGACGGTCCTGCCTTTTGTGGAGACCTTGAGTGACTTGACAATATCCCAATTGGGATCGATTTTGTCATTCATGGAAAGAAACGCTTTCAAGCCTGTGACCATGCTCTCCATATTGGTCGCAGTTTCAGGGGAATCCGTTTGAAGGTCCAACCGCAGCTTCACTTTGCCGTTCGACTCATTGGCTGAGAAAAGGGCGGATTCGGTCTTCTGGAGAATGAGCGCTCCAAAATCATCGTCATCTTCATCGAGCAGTTCGGATACATTTTCAGCCGTGGCGAGAAGGAATGTGTCCTTAGAAAGAGCCCTGAGCTGTCTCTCAAGAGGAGAGCCGGAAAAGTTTTTTCCTTTTCCCTGGAATGTGTCGAGAACTTTTTCGATCCCGCTGCGGTTTTCTGAAATAATCAAGAGGTTATTTGCGGCAAAAACGCCGTAGCCGTCGTCCTTCCAGGTGTAAATGAGAAAACTGCCGTAATTGATTTCATCCGGCGATTCTTTTCCTTTGAGCAGGCCGAGCAGATGGGTTTTGTCCAGGCTGCCGGAGAACGCCACGACAGGTTCGTTATTATTGTGGTTCATACCGATCACCGTGACGGCGGAAATGTCGCTGAAAAAATCGATGCCGGTGGTCTTCTCGATTCCCATGATTTTCCTGCCGATATCATTTTTAGAATTTTTTTCCAAAATCTGTTTCAATTCTGTCTGAGCGAATTTTTCTATATCGATATGGATAAGCCATTTGGCTTCTGCGGGGATGAGTTTTGTTTGGAGTGATTCTCCTGAGATACCGGGGGAAGAAAGTGCGGTAAGAAAAAATGCAAGGAAAAGAATTGTTGTTTTTCTCATGTTGAGCCTCCTGAAGTGATTTGGTTGATCTGTAAATGATGAATCAACCGTTCACTATCTTATACGCAGGAAGTATTGAAACGTTTCGCTTTTAAATCTTGAGATCGATCTGGTGGAGCGCCCAGATTTCCTTGTCCTCGCTGAATTTTAAATAATAATAAATGTCCTTATAGAATGTATAGACATTTTTATCGATAAGGCTTCCTTCTTCAAAGACGGGAAGAAAGGCAGTCTGAAGTGTTTTCCCATTGAGATCTAAGATGATGTATTCCGTTTTCCCTTCCTCTAATTTGTATGTCTGGACATAGATCTTTCCATCCAGAACCTGAAATTCTCTTATGTCTGGAAAAAACTTCGGATATTCCACACCAAACCTCTCGATAGCCCCCCTCCATTCCGCTCCGTTGCCGCCTGGCTGTTCTTTCAGCTGAGTGACTAGCATTTCCTGGTATGTCTTTTGAATCCGGATTTTTTCGACGTTTTTTTCTAAAACATTGAGTTTTGTCCCTGTGTTATCAAAGACCTCGATGACAAAATTTTTGTTCCCATCGATGATAAAAATTTTATTTTCAAAGGTGGCTATTCCCAAATAGTTCCTGATCGGGTTGATGCCTCCACTCCTTTGAGATCTCAGCTGGCGGTACAATTCGCTGGTCTTATTCATGTCTGCATCGAGCAGGTTGACGGTATTGAAAATGTTTTCAGAAGATCCTGCCCTTCCCAGCAAGACAAAACCGTCTTTGACCGGCATGATCCTTCCATTTGGGATTACCCTATTTTCTTTGATAAGTAGTCCCTCCTTGGAAAATACCAGCATTTTGTTAAAAGCGCTGAGAAAGATGGAATCGGGAAGGATCTTTAATTCAGGATTGAAGCTGAATTCCCCGGGCCCTTCCCCATTTTTAGAGATTTCTCTCAAGAACTTTTGTGTAGATAGTGAATACACGGTAATTTTTAATCGGTTTTCGACGACATACATCTCATCCCCATCGATGTGGATTCTTGTCGGTCGCATGATTTCAGAAAAATCGGTTACTTTTTCTGCGTACACGTAAAAAGTGCAAAAAAGGAGAACAGTAAAGAGAAGTGCTTTTTTCATTTGGACCTCAAAAAGAATGGTATGACTTTGGAAGCCTTTAAGCAAGTTCTCTATCTTTATTCGTAGTGGAGGGCGTCGGCTGGATTGGGAGCTGCCGGCTCTAAAGAAGTCCTTGTCATTATTCGCCAATTCTCTTATAGTTTTGAAATTAGATTGTGACAATTTGTGTTTTTAAAAAAGAGGATACCATGATTTATCGAAGACACAGTTTTAAAAGGATCTTATTTGTGAGTGCGCTTTGTGTTCTGGGGATGGCGTGTTCTGGAAATACATCTGCCGAAAAAGCGGATACTCTTTCAGCTTCAAACGGTCAGGATAACTGGCCTCAGTTTCGAGGTCAGAGCGCTTTAGGGATTGCATCAGACCAGGATCTTCCTTTAACCTGGGATGTTAAAAAGGGAACGAATATACGCTGGAAAACCCCCATTCCGGGCCTTGGACACTCATCACCTATTGTCTGGGAGGATAAAGTATTTGTGACTACAGCTGAAGGGGAAGGCAAAGAGGCCTATCTGAAAGTGGGCCGGTACGGATCCAGCCCGGATAACCCAGAGGAATACACGCACCATTATCGTCTCTACTGCCTTGATAACAAGTCAGGCGATATTATCTGGGAAAAAACAGCCTACAGCGGCAAACCAAAATTGAATCGCCATATCAAGTCCAGCCATGCCAACTGCACGCCGGCTACGGATGGACAACATGTCCTGGCCTTTTTCGGATCTCAAGGCCTTTACTGTTATGATATGGAGGGAGAGCTGTTGTGGACAAAAGACCTTGGATTTTTAGATGCAGGCGCATTCGATCGTCCCGAAATTAAGTGGGGATTCGCAAGTTCACCGATTATCTATAAGGATAAAGTTGTCGTTCTGTGTGATGTCAATAATCAGTCCTTTCTTACGGTGTTGGATATAGCGACTGGGGAAGATGTCTGGCGTACACTGCGGGATGAAAATCCTACTTGGGGAACTCCAGCCATTCATGTGTCAGAAGAATACACCCAAGTCATTATCAACGGATATAAACATATGGGCAGCTATGATTTTGAGACAGGCAAAGAAATTTGGTGGATGAGAGGAGGTGGAGATATTCCCGTTCCCACACCAATTGTTTCTCATGGGCTCATATTTATTACCAATGCTCACGGGAAAATGCGCCCGATTTATGCTATAAAACTGGATGCTAAAGGGGATATCTCTCTGGCGCCAGGAGAGACGTCCAATGAATTCATCCCTTGGTCATATCCCAGACGTGGAGCCTATCAGCCTACTCCACTCATTTACGGTGATCAGCTTTATGTCGGTGACAACAGCGGCATGCTGACAGCATATGAGGCGACTACGGGCAAGGAGTTATTCCGTGAGAAAATCGGTGGGGACCTGAGTTCTTACTCGGCTTCTTCGGTGGCGGCGGACGACCGGATTTACTTAACTGACGAGTTTGGTAATATTCACATCGTCAAAGCCGGACTGACCTATGAACATCTCGCGGTCAATACCATGGATGAGATCTGTATGGCCACACCAGCCATTTCCGGCAAAACACTTTTTGTTCGGACTCGCACGGATTTATATGCCATTGGAAAGTGAGTTTTCTGTTAGTATTTTCTGAGAGCGCCGGATAGGATCTATGAATAATCAATCTCAAAATTCACGTCCCCGTCTAACTACTCGATTAAAAGGGAAGAAGGTTGGTGTGGTTACTGCCTGGAACTATGTGAGGGAGGCTGTTTCCGGTACAGACAAGGATTTTACTGCAGAGAAACTCGGAAAGGCCATTTTTCTTCTCTCCATTCCCATGATCCTGGAAATGGTTATGGAATCTGTTTTTGCGGTGGTGGATATATTTTTTGTGTCCAAACTTGGCGCCGATGCCGTAGCCACGGTCGGTATCACGGAATCTTTAATGACAATAGTCTATTCACTTGCCATTGGTTTAGGTACGGCCACAACGGCCCTTGTTTCCAGAAGGATCGGGGAGAAGAATCCCGATGGGGCGGCAGTCGCAGCAGTCCAGGCTGTTTTGGCCGGCATTGGCATATCATTTGTGATTTCTGTTCCGGGTGTCCTGTTTGCGCCAAAAATATTGAGTCTGATGGGAGTCGAGGCAGCGGTGATTAAAACCTACTCGTCCTACACCATGATCATGCTTGGGGCCAATGTCATCATAATGCTGCTTTTTATCATCAATGCTGTCTTTCGGAGTGCGGGCGATGCCGCTATATCCATGCGCGTCCTGTGGGTGGCCAATTGCTTCAACATCGTACTGGATCCCTGCTTGATATTCGGGTGGGGGCCTTTCCCTGAATTGGGCATCAAAGGAGCGGCTATTGCCACAAACATCGGCCGGGGGATTGCCGTCCTCTATCAGTTCTATTTGCTGTTCCGGGGAAAAAAGAGAGTCAGAATCAGCCGCCGGCATATAAAATTTGAATTTGGCGTGATGAAAAGACTTTTCCGACTGTCCCTGGGGGGAATCGGGCAGTCTCTAATTGCCACATCGAGCTGGATCGGCATGGTGCGTATCGTCTCTGTGTTCGGCAGCCAGGTGATGGCCGGTTACACCATAGCCATCCGCATCATCATCTTTTCCATCCTGCCTGCATGGGGCTTGAGCAATGCGGCCGCAACCCTGGTTGGCCAGAATTTGGGGGCTAAAAAACCTGGGAGGGCAGAGAAATCTGTCTGGATGACCGGTTCTGCCAATATGGGCTTTATGGGTTTTATCGCGTTCTTTTTCATTGTCTTTCCCGGATTTTTTGTACGGCTGTTTATAACCGATCCGGTGGTTGTCGCCAGCGGAGTGTCCTGCTTGCGAATCGTTAGTTATGGATTTATCTTTTATGCTCTGGGAATGGTTATAGTGCAGGCGTTCAACGGAGCGGGAGACACGGCAACGCCCACATTCATCAATTTTTTCTGTTTCTGGATGTTTGAGATCCCTCTGGCCTATGTGCTGGCGCTTCCTCTTGGCCTCGAGGAAAAAGGTGTTTATATAGCCATCGTAGCGGCCGAATCGCTCATGACGGTTGCCGCCGTGCTTATCTTCAAGCGCGGACGCTGGAAGACCAGAGAGGTCTAACTTTTTAGTCTATTTCTTTTTCGGTTTAAACGACTTGTCCGGATAGGGCGGGGGTGCGGGAACATCAACAGGGTGATTCTCGATCTGCTCTTTAAGAAAGGCGATGGCCGCATCGATCTGGGCATCCTGGCCTTTGAAGGTGGCATGCGGCAGATTGTCCACAAGAATGTCGGGATCCACGCCGTGACCTTCGATCAGCCATTCTCTTTCCGGCCCGTAAACACCTGTTTGGGGAGCTCTGGCTAATCCCTGGTCGGTGAGACGGTTATTGCTTGAGAGCCAGATCTCGCCTCCCCATGTTCGAGTGCCGATGACCTTCCCAAGCCCCAGTCTTCTGAAGCCTTCTGCAAACGCCTCTCCGTCCGAAGCCGTGTTTTCGTCGCAGAGTACGACTACGTGTCCTCTGAACGCGTACTGCATGTTCCAAGTGGGCTGGCCCACACGGCCTTTCCAGTAGAACCAGGCTTTGCGGATCAGTTTTGCCAGAATGAAACTGTCGATATTGCCACCCCTGTTGTGCCGCACGTCGATGATCAGTCCTCTGCGGTTAAATACAGGGTAAAAATTGCGGTACCATTCCGTGATGTTGCCACTGCCCATGGCACGCAGATGGACATAGCCGATTTCTCCGCCGCCATCTTCTTCGACTTTGAGGCGTCTGGTGTACTCCCAGTCACTGTATCTGAGACCGGATTCACTGCCGGTAGGGACAACAATAACAGGCCTCGTCTTCCCGGTGGATCTGGATTTGATTTCGACAAGGACCTGGCGTCCAGCCTGATTCCGGAGCAGTGCATTGAGATGTTTGACCGAAAGAGTGGAACGGCCGTTAATGCTGACGATAATATCCCCTTCCTTTATGTCCAGATCGGGATCGGCTAGAGGAGAGAGTTCTGCGGGATAGTCTGGATCGGATAAGTAGATGTGGTCGATTTTGTAGCCTCCGGCCGCATCACGGCGCTCGAGCCGCGCCCCGAGGGTAGCCACTCGGATCTGATCTGTGCCCCGTCGGAGATCGCCGCCACGGACGCTGACGTGAAGGGCCGAAAGCTCACCGACAACCATCCCGATTAGGTCATTGAGTTCTAAACGTGTTGTGACTCTTTTGACAAGAGGGAGATATTTATCCCGAACTGCTTCCCAGTCAAGGCCGTGCATGCCCGGATCATAGAAATAGTCCCGTTCCAGGCGCCAGGCATCGATAAACAGCTGTTTGAAATCCTCACGCACATCGATGGAAAAACTCCAGCCTCTAAGATCGACTTCTCCCTGTCTGAGGTTAGATGTTTTTCGGGGAACGGCGTCAACCACATAGAGGGAACTTCCTTTCTGGAATAATATTTTCTTCTTGTCTGCCGAGAATTCAAATCTCCGGATCCCTTCAATGACGGTGACCACTTGGGGATCTTTATTCCCGATAGGGATGGCCTTGAGCTGGGACGGAGAACCGAAGCCCACACCTCTTTCAACCCAGAAGAGGGCCTTTTCATTGGCATCAAGACTGCCGTAATTGCCCGGTGCAACAGGAACTTCACGAATGCGCTTTTCGATTCCTTCCAGATCGATCACGATGTCTACGACATCTTTTTTTTCTCCTTTGGGCTTATCTTGGGTTTCATTAGTTTTGACCAGCTCGTCTGCCTGTTTAAAAGGTGACGAAACACCTTTTTGCAGAGAGAGCACAAAGATTTTCTGGGGTTTGTCGAAATAAGGTTCGGGCTGGCGTGTTCCCCAGGGGCTTCCCACCACCGAGCGGAGATTTCTGTCGGAAAGAAAATAGATGAATTTGCCTTCCGGGCTCCATGAGGGGTTTATGCTGTTTATCCGGTCGGTTGTTAGGGGCACCTGGTTTCCGGATTCGAGATTGTAGAGGTGGATCTGTAAAAAACTGTTGAGGGCCGCCTGTGAGTAGGCCAGCCATTTGCTGTCGGGAGACCAGGAGATGTCCCGGATGCCCTCCCGGTTAAAAGAGACTTTGCGCTCTTTTCCGTTTTCTGAGTTGACGATCCAGAGGTCGCTGTTTTTGTCACTAAAAGCGAACCATTTTCCGTCGGGTGAGGGATATCCCTGGAAACGCAGGATGGTGCTGTTTTTTGTCAGGATGTGTTCGCTGCCTACACCGTTTGCGGGCAAATTGATAAATTCGAGTTCACCGCTTTCGTCGGAGACAGCCAGAAGAGTTTTTCCATCCGGCATAAAAACCGCGTCTCTGTACCGGACGCCTTCCTTGTAGGAGGCACGCACCAGGCGTCCTTCTCCTGCCGGCGCAACAAACACGCGGCCCCGGGATGTCAGGACAACACTTTTTCCCTCAGGATGAACATGGACGGATGTCAGGTAATTCATAGGATTTTCGACCCAGTTTTCACGCAGTTGGTCAAAATCCGAAGCCAGTGTGATAGGAAT
>CAZEWV010000076.1:0-9681 GCA_964516025.1 uncultured Eubacteriales bacterium | reverse complement strand
TTCTGCTATTGGTGAATCCATTATTGGAACTTACCTCAACTTATTGAGAACTTACCCGGAACAACCATATGTCCACTGGCATCAATGACATAGGTACCTTGAGTTCTCTTGAGTCTACCGATCTTTTGAATCCTTCCTTCTCGAATTCCTATATCAGCTTGATATCCTGGAGATCCTGAACCATCGAAAATTGTACCGCCCAGAACAATCACTTCATAATTCTGGGCTTTACACGAGAAGACAAGACAGAAGAGCACTAAAAGAGGAAGTGCGCACCAAAACTTATTTTTCATAATTGTCCCTCTTTTTTCCACTCCTCTTTTTTAACTCGTTCTATGGGCCGTGATGTCCGGGAAGGACGAGTGGCTTTCCGAGTCTTCATATTATATCTGTCACCTGGAGCGAGAAAAAAGAATTGCCCATCGGGAGGAATAACACTTGTGTTGTCGTAGATGACAACATAGCTCTGCCCGATCACTTCGAACTGATCCCGCCGAACGACAATAGCCGTATTTTCATCAAGACCGATTCCTAGCAAATCAGGATTCTTTTTGATGACATCAATCATGTCAAAATGGCGGTTCCGTTTTAAAAGATGCTGATCGATGCCCACATTGCGGAGAAATCCCATTCCTTCTAAGTGGTCACCCATCATTATTGTGTTTGTTTTTGAATCCCCACGGACCAGATAGGAACCCTGAATCGTAGCTCCAGCCGAGGATCCCCCGATAACCCCTCCCCGTTCGAGAAGTTTCCACAGCTCATCATGAGTCCTGGTGTGGAGATAGGCATCGGACAGACGCCACTGCCGTCCGCCTCCAAAAAAAACTCCACGGGCCTCTTGAATCGGTTTGACAAATTCCTCTGAATCCGCAACGGTTCGGTCTGTCGTATGAAGTACAGTAAGATTTGTTGCTCCGACTTCCTTAAACTGAATCAGCCCGGACCAGTATTGTCCATACTCCTCCCGGCCACCAGCTGTGGGAATCATTACGATCGGTGCATCTTTTCCTCCGGCCAGCTGCAAAAAACGTTCGATAATTGCCGGATCACGCATGGCTCCCCCTACGATGACCAGAGATCCATTAGATGGGCCGACTTCAGTGTCCTGAGCCAATCCCTGGCTGCAGAAGACACTTATAATAAGAACAATAGTCCAACAAAATGAAATTCTCGTTTTCATAGATCCTCCTCAATAAAATATTTTTATTTTTTTCCTGAAAAAGCAATAGCATACAATACTATTGAAGTCAAAAACTTGAGCTTGTATTTCTCACATGAGTGAGTATGATTCTAGAGAACTTGTGTTTGTCATATATAATGAGAAGGAGGGTCCGTGACCATGTTGTCTAAAAAGATATCAAAAATATTTAAAAACTACTTTGTGACAGGAATCATTGTCATCGTGCCGCTTTTGGTGACTTACATCGTCATCAGAGCTCTCGTCAATACCATCGGTAAACTGTTTGCTCAACTTCCGACCAACCTTCAGCCTCAGACGTACATTCCTTTTTTTGGAGTCGAAATCATTATCGCCTTTGTCCTTATCATTCTCATTGGATTTTTGGTCAGCAACTTTCTAGGAAGGAAATTTCTCAGAATCGGGGAAAAAATCCTCGCCAAAATCCCCATCGTGAAAACAATCTATCAAGGAGTCAAGCAGCTGACAACAGGAATCGTCAGCGATAAAAAAATGTTTTCAAAAGTCGTTTTGATCCAGTACCCGGTAAGAAACCTCCACCAGATCGGATTTGTCACAGGAGAGGATAAACATTTTGTTAAAAAAAATCATGGCCAAAAAATGCTGAAAATATTTATCCCGACAACACCTAATCCCACGTCCGGATTCTTCTGTATCGTCCCTGAGAGTGAAATCCAGTATTTAGATCTGACCGCTGACGAAGCTTTCAGGCTGATTATCTCAGCCGGCTCGGCCGAACCGGAAAAGATGAAGGCCTAGACACTCGGATCTTAATCGTTTACTTCAAACTCCCCAATAAGGGATCTTCTCGGACAATAACCATCCCTTTCTGTATGAGCCCATTGACTGTGAGTGTCAAAATGTAAGTTCCGGCTCCGGCAGGTGGCCCATCCAATGAAGCACCAAAAGACTGCCGGCCTCGACCATACATCCGGAACTCGTTCATGAGCTGCCGTCTAATCCAGTTATAACCATCTGGAGTTTGGTCTTCCTGGAATTCTTTATACAGCTGATTCAAACGCTTCTTCTGCTCTCGTTCAACCTGTCCCTTAAGATCCTGGAATACTTTTTCCATTCGACCCAGTAGGAGCTTCTTCCTCTGTTCAGACGGTTCAAACCGCAGATCCCATCTGTAGCGGTGGATTCCGGGAGTGCTCTCAAGATGAACAATCCTCTTCGCACTTCCATCGAGTGATATAATTTCCAGCACAGGCTTTTCTGTCGGTTGAGTTTTAATATAATAGTTGATGGTTGCCGTATTCCGGATTTCTGACGGAGAATTAGAGGGTGGGACCTGAGACATCGATAAAGGATTCTGGCCGATAAAAAGCTGATGCCCCATTGTCGCCCCACGGCTGATTCCTCTCCAGAGGGTGGTTATGGGATTCTGAAAAAGGTAGGCGGCTTTTTCAAGATTTTCGGGGCTTAGCTGTTGAAGAGGAGAGATATCATCGAGAATCCAGGCTCCGCGGCCGTGTGTCCCGGCAATAAGGTCTCCGGCTGTGGGATGAATCAGCAGATCATGAATGGCGACCGTAGGCATCCCGTTCATCAGACGAGTCCATGACTCTCCTCTGTTAAGGGACACAAACACTGCAAATTCCGTCCCGACAAAGAGAAGGTTTTCATTTTTTGAATCTTCCCTAATCACATACGTACTCTGTCCATCCGGAAGATTGCCGGTGATGTTTTCCCATGTCTCACCAAAATCCTCTGTTTTATAGACAAAAGGGGTAAAGACATCACTCCGGTGGCCGTCAAAAGTGACATAACACCACTCCTTTTTGAAATGGGAGGCTTCCACGCGGCTGACCCACATGCCTTCGGGAAGGCCCTGGATGTTGGGACGGAGATTCGTCCAACTTCGTCCATCTGTCTGCGTCAGTTGGACATTGCCATCATCTGTTCCCGCCCAAATCAATCCCGCCTGCAGGGAAGATTCCGAAATTGTAACAATCGTGCAGTGGGTTTCGGCGCTTGTGACATCCCTTGTCAAACCACCACTTTCTCTATTACTTTTTTCAGGGTGATTTGTGGACAGATCAGGGCTGATTATGGTCCAATTCTCACCGCGGTTGACACTTTTAAAAAGGAAGTTGGCTCCATAATAGAGCGTGTGCGGATTGAAGTGAGAGATGACAAACGGGGTGTTCCAATTCATTCTGAGCACAGGACGATTGGGATCTTCCTGTTTGGAGATTTCCTTGTCCCAGTTGATGGTGTTCATCCGGGAGGGAGTAATACTTTCTGAGAGCTGGCGAAACAACGCATGATTACGCCGTAAACGCCCGCCCTGGCTTTCCGAATAGACCGTTGTCCAATCTGTCGGATCAACGGCCGTGTAAAATCCATCACCGCTGTGGAATTTATACCAGTGGTCGTTGAAAATCCCATTAAAATCACGGCTGTTGCTCGGTCCACCCCAGATGCCGTTATCCTGAAGACCCACATAGACGGTGTAGGGATCCCGCAAATCTGCAGAAACAGCATAAATCTGGGCGAGGCAGTAATTGTTGAAAAAGTTATAATGTTCGCCGTGATCATGGGTCAGAGAGACACCTTTGTCATTGCCCACATAATAGCGGTCCTTATTGTGGGGATCGAACCACATGACATGAAAATCACCGGCGATTCCCGGCATCCCTGTTGTAAAGGTTTGCCCGCCATCAGAGGACACCTGGGCATTCGTTCCCATGGCGTAGGCACGCGAATCATCAACCGGATTGATATAGATTTGGCTGTAGTAAAAAGGACGCGTGTTGTATCTGTTGATAAAAGCCCATGACCGGCCTCCATCTTCCGACCTGTAGATTCCCGTTCCCAATTTTTTCATATTCAAATAATCTTCGGAGTTACGCCTTGGCTGGAATCCGTGCTCAACGATGGCCATAACAACCTGTGGATTATCCATGTAGATAGACAGACCGATTCGGCCGACATCTCCCTCAGGAAGTCCTTTGGTTAATTTTTCCCAGGTCTTTCCGGCATCTGTGGACTTAAAAATACCTCCGTTTGGTCCTCCCGAGTCAAACCGGTGAGGCTGGCGCATCCGCTGCCAGAACGCGGTATACAGAATGTCCGGATTGGAGGGGTCCATCTGGATTTCCGTACAGCCCGTCTTTCCGTCATCAGGGAGGCCATTGGTTAATTTCTCCCAGGTTTTCCCCCCGTCGCTGGTTTTATAAAGCCCCCGCTCTCCCGTGTATCCCCAAAGATGCCCTTGTGCAGCAACATAGAGAATATCCGGATCTGTGGGGTGCGCAGCCATTTTAGCGACATGATGAGACTCCTTGAGACCTAAATTGACAAACGTCTTGCCCCCATTAGTAGACTTATAGACACCATCTCCCCAGCCGACGCTGTTTCTGACATTGGCTTCACCCGTGCCGACCCAGATGATATCCGGATTTTCCTGGAACAGGGCCACAGCACCGATGGACGCGGATCCGTAGTTATCGAATATCGGCGTCCAAGTTGTACCGGCATTGGTGGATTTCCACACACCACCGGAAGCCGATGCCACAATCACATGTCTGTAGTCATCATTTAGGGCCTGGATATCGGTCACCCGGCCGCTCATATTCGCCGGTCCGATGTTTCGCCATTTCAAATCTTTAACATATGCTTCCTGCTGAGCCTGGGCTCTCCCGACTCCCAGAGTGCAAACACACAAAAGAATCAAACCCAAACAGACATGCCATTTTTTTTGTCTAGACATAAATACCCTCTATTTCTATTTTTAAAAAAATCTCTTTCCTCGTCCTCGATGAATTGGACTTAAGATACAAACTCTGCAAAAAACTGTCAAGCCAAACAAAATAAGAATAAGATCATGAATGTGGGAAACATTCCTATTTTCGTGATTTCATTTTGAGTTCTGGGAAGATGATGGAGAAATCCGTTTGGAGGACGAGCGGGCATGGTTCCTCCCCTGGAGAGAGCGACACGGGGAAACCGAACAAGTTTTTCTCGCTGGGAAAAACGAAGCGTGATTTCTAATCACTTCACAGAACTCGTTCTTAAAATCACGAAAATAGGAATGTTTTCGGAATGTGGAAAAAGTGGCCTGGTCTAAATTTTTATAATATAATACTTGCACCATATTTTTAAATTGAGAAGAGAGATGCAAAAGTATAACATTGCCATCATTGGGGCCGGGCCTGTAGGAAGCATCATGGCCGCCTATCTAGCCAGAAACGGCGAACATGTTTCCCTTGTGGATACCAAAGAGGATTTGATCTTTGCCATCCGACAGAATGGGATCACGCTCAACGAGAAAGAAAACAGTTTTAACGTACAGGTCAAAAATGCACTCAAGTCCACAGCAGAGCTGAGTCGATTCGATATCGATCTTTTTTTTATCTCGGTGAAATTCAACTACATGGATGCTTTGCTCGAAGAAATCAAACCTATTTTTAAACCGGGACAAAAAATCATCGTTGTCCAGAACGGAATCGACAATGAAGAACTGGTCGCTGAAAAAATGAGTAAGACTGACGTTCTTCGGTTTGTTATCAACTATGCCGGAATGTATGAAAAACCCGGTACGGTCAAGATGTCCTTCTTTAATCCCCCCAATTATATCGGCGCAATCGATCCCGCAAATGAAGAGAAGGCCCAAGACATCGCCCAAATGCTCACTGAAGCTGGTTTGGAGACAACCCACACTCCGGAAATAAAAAAATTCGAATGGAAAAAGACGATCCTCAACGCAGCCCTCATGCCCGTCTGTGCCACAACAGGTTTGACAATGAAGAAAGCCATGAGTCAAGACGATACACGGTGGCTGTGCGAACAGATCTTGGCCGAAAGCATTCAAGTCGCGGCCCAATTGGGATTTTCCTATGGAGATAATTTTTTCGAAAACTGTGTAGCCTATCTCTCAAACGCGGGTCACCACAAGCCCTCCACATCCCTGGACCTCGAAGCCGGCAATCCCATCGAATACATCTTCCAACCCATTATCGATTACGGAAAAAAAGTCGATTCCCCTACTCCTGTACTCGAATCTCTCACCAAGGTTATGAAAGCCCTGGAAAAACAAAAAAGAAAGATGTAGTATCGTAAAATTGCTTAAAATAAATACAAGATCCATTAAAATATTTCAGAAATTTAGATCATTTCCCTATCTGCATTCTGCTATCTTATTTTTTTTTCTTCTGCCCCTGTTTCTCTCTCATTTGGGCAGCCAGTCAAGCCAAAGAACAGTAGACTCTCAGAAAGATGAATGTGTCATCCTGCTGCACGGCCTTGCCAGGAGTTTTCGTTCATTAGAAAAACTGGAAAAACACCTGTCAAACGAGGGATTTAGAGTCATCAACCTCGATTATCCATCAACAAAATCTCCCATACCGAACTTGGCTGATAACATTCTGGATGAGGCGGTGACCGAGTGTGGACAAACTCCTTACACGAAAATTCATTTTGTCACACATTCCATGGGAGGAATTGTTGTCAGGTATTATCTTAAGCATCATAATCTTCCTCGGCTCGGCCGGGTTGTGATGCTCAGCCCACCCAACAGAGGCACAGAGCTGGTCGATTTTTTCAAGGAAGGACTGCTCTTTAAAAAGACACAAGGACCCGCAGGTTTGCAGCTGGGAACCGGTGACGGAAGTCTTCCCCTGGAATTGGGCCCTGTAGACTTTGAACTGGGAGTTATTGCAGGCGACAGAAGTTTTTATCCACTCAATTCAGCCCTTATCCCAGGTCCGGACGATGGAATTGTCTCCGTACAACGCACGAAAGTGGAAGGAATGACTGATTTTCTCCTCCTCCCCTACAGCCATCCATTTATCATGCAGAAAGAAGATGTCCTTGAACAAGTGGTCCATTTCCTCCGGCAGGGGAAATTTTTCCATCAGGGAGAAAGCCCATGACAACACAGGTATCTCTTCCATTATGGATTGTTCTGCTCCTGGGTTTCCTTGCATTATGGACCATCGGAAACAAAATTTTTCTGCCTATTCTCAGGAAATCACTCAGAAGGCGTGAAAAAAGAGCCGTGACACAAATCAATAAACGACTCGATCTCAAGCTCCCGCCGTTTAAACTCACAAAACGCAGAGTTATTATCGACCGCTTGCTTCATGATGAAAAGCTCAGAAAAGATGTAAAAAACTACTGCAGGGAAAACGCACTCGGTGAAGAAGACACCATGGACAAGGTAGCCTATTATGCCAGAGAAATCGTTCCGTCTTTCAACGCCTATCTCTACTTTAAACTTGGAAGCCTATTGAGCAAACTCATCGTTCGTTTGTTCTACCGTATCCGTGTCGGATTCTCGGATGAAGAGAAGCTGGCCAAAGTTAGTCCTCATTCAAGCATCGCATTTATCATGAACCACCGCAGCAATATGGATTATGTTCTTTTGGGATATCTTTCTTTCAAGAGAGTCGCATTAAGCTTTGCCGTTGGAGAATGGGCTCGTGTTTGGCCGCTCAAACATCTCATCAGCTCCATGGGGGCCTTTTTCGTGCGGCGGAGTTCCAAGAATCCTTTATACAGAATCGTGCTGGCTCGATATGTCCAGCTCGCAACTAAGGGAGGAGTTGTCCAGGCTGTTTATCCTGAAGGACGCCTGTCCCGAGATGGCAATCTAGCCGAGCCCAGACTGGGGATTCTGGATTACATGCTGCGAGAGTTCAATCCGGAGACAGACCGCGACATTGTCTTCCTTCCAGTTGGAGTTAATTACGACAGGGTGCTCGAGGACAGAACTCTACTTCGGGAAAGTGATCCCGAAGTCAAACAAAAATCCCGGATGCAAATAATTTCCACAACACTGCAGTACATTTCCCACAGTTTTGCACTGAGAATTCGGGGCGGCTGGCACCGTTTCGGCTATGCCATCGTCAATTTCGGTCCCCCCATCTCTGTGAAAGAATATGCACAAAAACATCAGATCAATTTTAGGAATCCTGATAAAGCCAAGCGGATTGAAGAGGTTAAAAGACTTGCTCAAGACCTCATGTTGGCTGTAGGAAGAGTTGTTCCTGTGGCTCCTGTTTCGCTTATCTCCACCGTTTTTGCAGAAAATCCAAAAAAACATTTTTCCGACCTTGAGATTGCGGCTCAAGTGCAGGAATTGATTCACAGGCTGGAGAAAAACAAGGCCCACATCTATATCCCCCGCAGTGACTGGACATATACTATTCAAGTCGGGCTGCGTATGCTGATCCTGCGTCACATTGTCGAAATAGAGGATGACCTCTACCACGCAGTCCCGGAGGAGATCAAAATCCTCCAGTACTATGCCAATTCTATCCGCCACCTCCTCTAATCACGGGATTCGAGATCGAGAAGATACTGCTTTCGCCAGAGGCCTCCGCCATATCCTGTGAGTTTCCCGTCTGATCCGATGACTCTGTGGCAGGGAATGATGATGGAGATTCTGTTATCGCCGTTGGCTTTGGCGACAGCTCGAACGGCCACCGGATTACCGACAGCCTTAGCCTGATCCGCATAAGATCGAGTTTCACCATAGGGAATTTTCAAAAGTGCAGACCAGGCTTTTTCTTGAAACGAGGTACCTCGAATATCAAGGGGCAGTGTAAACTTTTTCCTCTGTCCTTCAAAATATTCGCTTATCTGAGTATACAATTCCTTAAAAATTTTATCCGTTCCCGGTAAAAACTCGGCATTCATCAAGCGTTCCAGTCTTTTTAGCTGGGTTTCCAGCATTCGTCTATCGACAAATTCCAGGAGACAAACCCCCCTATCCGAAGCTCCTGCAAGCATGGGACCCAAAGGCGTTAAGATCCTCGTGATCCGGATGATCTGATTATGGGGGCTTTTACTCGGTGAAAATCCAGTCGTTTTCTTAAACGAGTCCGCGAAACCGCTCAAAGATTCATACCCAGAATCAAAGGCCGCGACAATGACTTTTTCTCCGTATTTTATTCTGCCAAAAGCCTGCGTGATCCTGAGAGTTCTCAGATAGGCTTGAAAGGTCATCCCGTGATGCTTTTTAAACCAGCGGCGTACTCTATGAGGATCCACGCCTTTTTCCTTTATGTCCCAATCCTTTAATTTGATGTTTGGGTTGTCTTTAATGTTTTCCATAAGAGGCTTGAGCCAGGAGGGGAATTCTCCTTTTTGGCCAAGGGGATGACATGTTTTGCACGGACGGTATCCATGAAGAAGAGCTTCACGCACCGAAGGGAAAAACTCAATATTTTTTTTCAAAGGCTTTCTTGCCGTACATGTGGGCCGGCAGAAGATGCCCGTCGTCTTAACGGCTACAAAAAAAATACCTTCAAAACTGCTGTCTTTTTCCAGCAGGGCATTGTACATCGTGTTTTCATCGGGTAAAGACTGCGGCATAAGTTTCACTCCTTAACATTGTTTTAACGTAATATAGATATTTTTTCAGAAGCTGGAAACCGAAAAATGAACATTTATTTTTGTTCCGGTATTATGAATAAATTTTTTTCCTGACGTATTAAGGATGAATTCTGCAAGAGAAACCATTAGACAAA
>CAZEWV010000075.1:0-9779 GCA_964516025.1 uncultured Eubacteriales bacterium | reverse complement strand
AGGATTGAAAAGTGTTCGTCTTATTGCCGACATGTCCAACTCCGTAGTCATAAAATAGATTGGTTCTGAGACGTTTAAGATAAAAAATACCATCTACAGCCCAATCGGGATAGGCAAAGGGAAATGCGTAATTCAAGGAAAATTTAGAGAAAGAATCGTGGAAAATATAGTCATATCCCCTTGGAAAAAGCAATTCGCTTGAAAATTGATAGTTTATAGGGCCTTGACCTTCAAATCCCCCTTGGATAAAGAGGCTGTGATGTTTGAATAGACCGGGAAAATACAATCCGATTTTGGCTGCAGCTAAATTCCCGGTGTAGTCACCCTTCCAAGGAGTGTGTCGGTAAAAAAGGGAAACGGTCTGGCCCCATAGAGGTTGAAAATCACGGAACGAAGATCTTTTCGCCCGTATGAAGTGCAGTTCATGGCTTAGAGGAAAAAAAAGGCCGTTATTATTTTCATAAGGATCTGCGAGTGTCTTTCCGGCCACTGACGTAAGAGATAAGCTCGAGCCAAAAGATAACGACGTTCGGTAATTTCCTCTTGAAAGGTTGAGAGGGATTTGGATTCCAAGGCTCGCCGAGGTTTCCTGCCAGCTAAAAGTTTCCCTTTCGCCCTCATTATCTTCATAGACAGCCGATCTCCCGCCGTAATTCAAGCCAAAATCCAATAAGGGGAAAAGTCCGGAATAGAGACCGGAAACTCCAAATCCAATTTTTTTTTCATTCACATTGTATGTCAGTCTTCCTATAAGAGAAGCCATGTTTAAGGTATCGTTCGAAAAGAGAAAAAATCCAAGGTCCGGGGGGAACGGTTGATATGTCCAACTGTGCACATTCAATAAATGGGTCATTGGCCTGTAATTTTGGACT
The DNA here is from genome assembly GCA_964516025.1 of uncultured Eubacteriales bacterium. Classification (GTDB taxonomy): domain Bacteria; phylum Acidobacteriota; class Aminicenantia; order Aminicenantales; family Aminicenantaceae; genus JAUWVG01. The sequence continues at coordinate 8,907 of CAZEWV010000075.1, read as the reverse complement.
TCGTATTCTTTTGATGGAAGAGGTGTATTATCTTCCATCCCATTTTCAGATCCGGAATAAACTGAGGGATCAAAAAAAGGAAGGCTTTGTTTTTCGACAGATTCGACAATTGTCCATTCTTGTGGATCCAATGGGATCTCTGCAACATCATACCCGTCTATGGAATAATCATTGTAGAGAAGATTTTGGCTATCAGGAGACACGTCCGGGAAAAAAGCCCCAAACCGGCTGGAAGTAATCTGGTATCGGCGTCTACTGAAAGTATCGATGGCATAGATATTATCGATGCCTGAATATGGAGAATTAAAGAGAATAAAATCTCTATAAAAGACTGGATGAGTGATATTTTCAGAACAGGGCGGAATAATATCTCTTATTTCATCTGATGTTGGATAGATTATTGATAGTGCTCTCCCAACTCTATTCTGCCGCATAACCACAATCTTTGATCCATCCTCAGACCAGGAAGGATTCAAAAAAAAGTCATTCTCCGGATTGGAATATCGGAAAATCTCACGGCCTGAATCAATATCCAATATTAATAGCGTACACTGACGCTCCGGCATGTACTCTATGGCAACCACGTATTGTCCATTTGGAGACAACATGGGATCAAAAAGTTTTCTTTTTTTTGTGATTCTCCGCGTTCTACCACTTTTTATGTCTAAAACAGAGATATCAGAATACTCTCGTTTTCCCCAACGAATATCGGGAACCCACTCACTCCAACATACCCGGCCATTTTTGACAGAAAGTCTGTTGAAAAAACCTGAAAGAGGAGAAATTTGAGTAATCTTTTCTTCCTCCCCGCTGTAAGAGAGACGAACGAGAGTTGCCGGATTTTCCATTCCGGTTTTCTGCGCATAAATCGAGCCGTCCGCATCGTAACGAGGAGACATATAGCTGGTCCAAACGCTGTGGTTTTTTACGTTTATTTTACGGAAACTTGTTGTTTTGACTTCCTTCTGTTGGAGAGTCCAGAAAGCCAGCAGTTCATCCATGGTATTTTCGTAGTACTTTGATACAGATGTTCCCACTTCTTGCTTAAGGGCATTATCGAAGGGAAAAAACAGATTTCCCCGCCTGGCAGTCTGGCGGAAGATGTTCTGGATAGTGCCTGGTCCAAACTCACGTTTGGCATAGGCTGTCAAGAGATAGCCAAGATGATAATAATTGGGGTACCAGTCCGCATAGGATCCAAGATAAGCTTTATGATAATTGTATCGAATCCCGGAGAGAAGAAGAGCACGAATATCCATGTCAAATGCCGGACTTCTGCCCCGGCCTCCTGCCGTCATTTCTGTTTCCGTGACCACGGCATCTCCCTCAATAAGCCAGAGGGGTACAGACCGCAGTGAAGCAGCCAGGCGTCCCAAATCTCCAAACAGAATCCCAGCTAATTTCGTAAATCCATCATTCATTTCCGCAAACTGAACAATATGCCGACCTTCATGAATGGCCAGCAGATCGTACCAATCCAGAACTCCAGTTGTATGCGAGAATGTGGCACGGTGATACCATTCGGACATTCTTGGTGCCAGCCTAAAATACCCATTGTCCATCACTCCCTGATTGGATAGGACTAAGGTCAACCGCTTAGGTGATCCTGGGGAAATTTTGATAAGAGAGCTGAAATTAGATTCGGCTCTATTTGCAACCTTCTGGGCTTCTTCCTCGAGGTTTTCCGGAAATAGAATAGTAAAATGTGGCGTCTCGATCTTTTTCCAGTGAAGTCCTGGTGGTTCGTTTAATCCGATCACGGCAAATTGGGCGGATAAGGATAGCGAAAGAAAGAAAATCTGAAGAAATACTACTGCATTTTTTATTACTGTCTGCATCGCCTTCGAACAACTCCCCCATTATAGACATTTTTCTATGGTATTTAAAAGCAGACCTGGCCCTAACGGCCGAAACTGGGATTGACGACAGTGCTGTAGATAGAGCCAAACGTATAACTAAAACCCAAGGACAGAGAATATCTGTAGTCAGTAGCCAGCTCCTTGATACGCAGCAAAACATCCTCAATGCTTGCGTCTTCTTTGGGTAAGTTTAATTGGTCTTTGATGCTCGAATAACGTCCGTTGACATTCAAAGAAAATCCTTTGAACAGACGGAAAGAAAGGTTTCCTGAAAGAACAATCTTGTTCTTGCTGAAATCATGAAAATAATGAGATCCCTCTAGACGAGCCGAAACATTCCCCCATGGTTCCTTCTGTTCGAAGGTAATGCTCAGAGTTTCGCTCAGCAGCGTTTCCTGGAATTTATCATAGATCGTTTGTTCTCTATACTTGTAATAACTTAGACCCACTCTATAGAGTATACGGAGCTGACGACGCGTGGACTCCGCATAGGAAAAGATATTGTATTCGAGCGCCGGAGCAAGATAGGACCGGAATTTCGTGTTACTAAAAGTGTCAGAGCTGGTTCCGAACCACCCTCCAAGTGACCAATGGTCACTGAGAGCTTTAACCCACAGTCCGGAAAATTTCTGTTCATCAGATGGGCTCGTAATTGTCTCATCGTCGAATTTGAAGATTCTTTCCCTAAATTCTCCTGAAAGTCCCAAGCGTAGCTTCGATTCCGGAGTTATCCGGCTCGCAGAAACATTCCCGGAGAGCTCAGAATTATTGTAGACTTTTTGACCACTGAGCTGTCCCCTAAGGCTGACGTAAAACACCCAATAATTCCAGCGATCCTCAACAGCTACCGGCTTTGTTCTTTTTAAGTAGTCAAACTTGATTTGATCCAAGATCGGAGTTCTTGCTACATAGGGAATGAGGCCGGCCTTAAGCACATGGGCCATCTCCTTCCGAACCACATCGTTCGTATCGTCCCGGTTGTTCGAATATTTCAAAGTGTTATTCAATCCCTCATAATCTTTTATCCCAATGAAAGTCATGGTATATTCTTGTCCCCCGCTCCCCGTTCTCTGAGTTGTGACCAACACATGCACATCGGCATCTTTCCGGTCTCTCACATAATTGACAAATGGGATTTCAGTCAGAATATAATCTCTGTCACAGCGCCGGCAGTCGAGAAAAACTTTGGGAGCACCATTCATGTCTAGTTGAACAGCTTCCTGCTCATCTTGGGAATACGTCATTAAAGATAAGCTCAAGGTGAAACAGAGTATCATAGCCGCGCTTAGCACTTTCGACTTGTTCATTCAATTTTCCTTGTTGTACAAAAATATATATGAATTTCACATTATAGCCGATTTCGGATTAATTATGGATTAAAATAAGATTAATAAATATTAATGTTCATGGAGGCCTTATTTTCTTCTGTTTTTCAACCGCTCCAAAACGGCCTCGCTCTTGAGTTCTCGGAGAGCGTCGGCAGCGATCCATTTAGCACTTTTTGAATCAGAAAGACCGATCTCCTCTCCCAGTTTCACGGCTTTGGCATTCAAATCTAAATTTCGTTTTCCTATCTGACGAAGTGCCCAGTTGACGGCCTTTTTCACGAAATTTCTTTCATCCAGAGATTTTTCCTTGATACAGGGAAAGAACTGCGTAAATTGGTCATCCCGGGCTTTTTTGTCACTCACGGCTAGTCGGGCCATCATTACAAATCCTGCTCTACTCACAAACTCTTCATCCCGCTTGTACCACTCGAATGCCTTTTGGTAGGCATATGTTGTCTTCTCAAACAGATTCATAATGACTTGGTCACAGACCTCCCAGGAATCAAAACCTTCGACCCACTTGTCCATCAGTTTCTCTGAAACTTCTTTAATATCCATGATCACGGGGTTCTTTATATCAAAAAAACAAAAACACTTCTAATAAATATATAATAGGGTAGGCATTTTTATTTCCGTGATTTCGTATCACTTTACAGAACTCGTTCTTGAAATCACAGAAATGGAAATGTTTCCCATAATAGTCCACAGTTTGATTTTTTCCCGAATATCTGGTTAAATCTTGGACGATAAACTAATGGATAAGAAGAGTCAAAGGATCTTAGACATCATCGCTGCCTTCTCAGGAAAAAAAGTCATTGTATGGGGAGATTTCATTCTCGATGAATACATTTACGGAACCACACGCCGGGTTTCAAGGGAGGCTCCCGTTCTGGTGCTCAGCTATAAAGATAAGGAATACGCGCTAGGTGGAGCTGGAAATTCTCTCTTCAACTTGCGTTCAATGGGAGCAAATCCAATACCAGTCGGCGTGATCGGGAAGGATTCGGCGGGAGATAGAGTCATCCAGATCCTCAAGACCAACAACATCTCGACCAAATATTTAATTCAAATCAATAACTTTCAAACGCCGACCAAATCCCGAATCCTTGCAGGAGAAGAGACCGCTAAAAAACAGCAGATTTTACGCATAGATCATGAAGGAAAGGTTTCGGAAAACAATTCGGTCCATGAACGGCTGTTGAAAAGCCTCAAAAAACTCAGAAATGAAACACAGGCACTGTTGATTTCAGACTATAATTATTTTGTCGTCAAAGAGGACATCTATAAGAAAATTCTCCCTGGTTTTCGAAAGGCAAAGATTCCTGTCACGCTGGATTCACGTTTTCGCATTCTGAATTTTAAGGGGGTGACAGTCTCAACGCCTAATGAATCCGAAGTCGAGGATGCCTTTAAAATTGAATTCAATTCCGATGAAGGGCTGATCAAAAAAACAGGTCGGCACCTCTTAAATTTGTCTGAAGCTGAAGCCATCCTCATTACCCGGGGATCGAAGGGAATGGTCCTGTTCGAAAGGAGAAAAACTCCGTGGGCCATCCCCATCCACGGCACGACCGATATTGTCGATGTGACGGGTGCCGGTGATACAGTCATCAGTGTTTTCACTCTGGCCTTGGCATGTGGAAGCAGCCACAGAGATGCTGCGACCCTGGCCAATCACGCCGGTGGTATGGTCGTCATGAAAAAAGGCACAGCGGTCATCACCATCGAAGAATTAAAAAATTCTATCCAAACCGAAAATTGAAAAAACTGCATACGCTCGATCAACTGAAAAAGATCCTTCAAGCCAAAAAACGGGAAGGGAAGCGTATCGTTATGGCCAACGGAGGATTCGACCTCATCCATGTGGGGCATATAAGATATTTAAAGGAGGCCAAAAAAGAAGGAGATATACTTTTGGTCGCTCTCAACAGTGATTTTTCCGTTCGAAAGCTCAAGGGACCAGGGAGACCGATTCTCACCGAAGACGAACGTTTAGAAATTATTTCTTCCTTTTATTTTGTGGATTATATAATCATTTTTGATGAAGACACAGTCAACAACATCCTTCTAACACTTAAACCCGACATCCATGCCAAGGGATCAGATTACACAAAGGACACCGTTCCTGAAAGAGACACCGTCCTCGGATATGGAGGTGAGATTGCCATAACCGGTGGACCGAAAGTGCGCTCGACTTCAGATCTTATCCACTTAATCGCAACTAAAATTGACAGCCCTGAACATTTTTAAATAATCTGGATTATTCACTATGGATAAATTTCTTATCATTCGACTCAGCTCCTTGGGTGATATCATCCATACTCTCCCAGCCTTTTCCGCCCTGAGAAATTATTTCCCTGAGGCAAAGATTTCTTGGTTGGTCGAGAATAAGGGAAAGGACATCCTCGACTTTGTTCCCGGAATTGATAGAACGATCGTTTTAACCTCAAAAAAAAGGCGTGCGATATCTAAAATATTCTGGGCTGAATTTCTGCGAGTTGTCAGAGAAATCCGCCAGAAAGACCAGGTCGTGCTTGATTTCCAAGGTCTGATCAAATCGGGTTTGTTGGCCTTTTTGTCCAAATCAAAAACACGAATTGGGTTTCACAAAAAAAATTTAAGAGAGCCAGGGGCTTCGATTTTCTATACGGAATATTTGGATCCTATCTCTGAAAAAATGCACATAGTCAGCAAAAACCTGAAACTCCTCACAAGAATTGGAATCCAGAACGATACATTTGAGTTTCCGCTTCAGATCCCTGAGGCCTTATCTACATCAGTTTTGGAGAAAATAAGAGAACAAGGATATAGTGAAGATAACCGCCTGGCTGTTCTTAATGTCGGTGCGGCATGGGAGACAAAAAGATGGTTTGCCGAACGCTGGATCGAACTGATTAGAATACTGAACGAGAAGAACTTGGATTTGTTTTTTCTTCTTCTCTGGGGAACGGAAACAGAGAGAGCTCTGGCAGAAGACATTCATGCCAAAACAGAATCGACAATCGCCCCACAGTTATCTTTAAAAGAAGTCATGGCCCTCATCAAAGAGGCCGATCTGCTCATTTCAGGAGACACGTTTGCTCTCCAGGTCGCATGCGCTTTATCCCGCCCTGTTGTTGGACTATTTGGCCCAACGAGTCCAAAAAGAAACGGCCCATTTAACGAGTTGGATAGAGTGGCCTTTCACGAGATGGAGTGCAGCCACTGTTACAAAAGAAAATGCTCAAATCCTAAATGCTTGAAAAAGATTACGCCACAAGAAGTGGCCGTGCTGTGTCTTCAACGCCTGGGAAAAGATGGCTAAATCAAAGGTTTTTTCAGCCATATACGAATGGAGAGTCCGTAGTAGTCTATTAGCACTGATATTAACGGTCCTCTTTGCTCAGCCTACTCTGCTATCGCTTACGCTTGGTCTGGCCATCACAACCGTGGGACTTTCTCTCCGGCTTTGGGCCTGCGGTCATCTCAAAAAAGAAAAAGAACTCACCACCTCCGGTCCCTATAGATACACAAGAAATCCCCTTTACTTAGGAAATGTGATCATCGGGATCGGCGTTGTGATCGGATCCTATTCCTGGTGGGTGATACTCCTCTTTGCCATCTATTTTCTCGTGTTCTACCCCGTCATTATTCTGGAGGAAAAAGGCAGGATGCAAAATATCTTTCCTTATCAGTACAATCCATACAGTCAAAAAGTCCCGCTGTTTTTCCCAAATTTTCGACCTTCCTGGCCAAAAGGCCCGCGGAAATTCAGCTGGCAGCTTTTCAAAAAAAACAAGGAACCCAGAGCTCTTTTTGGAGCTCTTATCTATTGGGCTATCCTGACCGTATTAATGTTCCTTTTCTGAACTCACTGATTTTTGGAACGTTCTCAGGTTTCTGAGATTTTCTGTCAGCTCTCCTGACGGTACCTTATTCAAAAGTTCTTTCATCCTGTCTATTTTAGACTGAAACATCTCAATCATTTGAGTGATATTCATTGAATTTGTTTTGAGCATTCCCGCTCCCATATCTTCTTGAGTACCTGAAAGCCTGGTGGCCCCTAAAAAGCCGCTGGCGACAAACCTTAGGAACATTTTATCTTCTTCAAACAGCTCTTCGGCCAAAGCTGACAGGGAGAGGGACAAAACATAGGGAAGATGGCTCGTCAGAGCCACCAAAACATCATGATGTTCACTATCAATGACATGCGGTACGGCACCAATACCTTCCAGGATCTGACATATCAGGTTTTTGGCCATCTCACTCTTTTTTGTAGGGAAGGAAAGAGAGAATATTTTGTCTTTAAAAAGCTTAGGATCCGCTGCGGTAAAACCAGAGGCCTCTCTCCCTGCCATCGGGTGGCCGCCGATAAGATATTTGTCCGGATATCTTTTCATAATATCAGTGATCTGCTTTTTAGTACTGCCGGAATCCAGAAGCACGGCACTCCGTTTCATCAAGGATGTTATGCCTGGAAGAAGCTCGAGGATGGTTAATACGGGAGTCGACAGGAAGATCAAATCGGCATCTTTTAACCCGACCTTCAGATTTGATGTCACATCGTCCAGAATACCTGAGACTCGAAGTCCTTTGACATTGTCTTCTCTATCAATACCGATAACCTTTCTTCCAATCCTGTTCTCTTTTAAGGCGAGAGCGAATGAACCGCCTATTTGTCCGACTCCGATGACCGCTACAGTCCAATCATTCAAGGAGTGGAGCATCAGACTTTCCTGTCCACGGCTTCCGCCACTGGCTTGAGTTTATCGACCAATGTGCTGAATTCATCAAAATTCAGGCTTTGGGCTCCATCGCTTAATGCTTTTTCAGGGTTTGGATGGACTTCTATGATCAGCCCGTCTACACCGGCCGCCACAGCCGCTTTTGAAAGAGGAAGCACAAGATCCCTCACTCCTGCCGCGTGGCTGGGATCAAGACAGACAGGAAGGTGAGAAAGCTTCGTCAAAAGAGGAACGGCGCTCATATCCAGTGTATTTCTCGTGTATTTCTCAAATGTTCGGATTCCCCGTTCACACAAGATGACTTTGCTGTTTCCGTTGGAGAGGATATATTCGGCCGCCATGAGAAGTTCCTCCAGAGTGGCCATCATTCCTCTCTTCAACAGAACAGGCTTAGGACTTTTTCCCGCCGCCTCGAGGAGTGCATAATTTTGCATATTTCTCGCTCCGATTTGGAGGATATCGGCAACTTCTCCAACGAGCGGGACCTGCTCCGGAGACATGACCTCAGTGATAATGGAAAGGCCAGACTTCTCTTTTGCCTCGGCTAAAAACTCCAGACCCTTCTCCTTAAGGCCCTGAAAACTGTATGGAGAGGTCCGTGGTTTAAAAGCGCCTCCTCTTAAAATACTGGCGCCAGCCTCCTTAACCCTTATGGCTGTTTCCAAAATCTGTTCCCGGCTTTCTACAGCGCATGGGCCGGCAATAAGGATGATTTTCTTTTGTCCAAAACTCACACCATTTACTTTGACTTCAGTTTTTTCGGGTTTGAACTCGCGGCTGGCCAATTTAAAAGGCTTGGAAACCCGAAGGACCTTTTCCACACCCTCAAAATTCTGTACTTGTGATTCTGAAATTGAAACCACGTTTCCCACAAGACCGATGATCGTTTTTTCCTTTCCTTCGGATAGGTGAGATTTGACTCCCATTTTTTCCACTTTATTGATGACGGTTTGGATATCCTCAGGTGTCGCAGAGGTTTTCATGACAATAATCATT
>CAZEWV010000074.1:0-9863 GCA_964516025.1 uncultured Eubacteriales bacterium | reverse complement strand
ATGCCATTCATCCCCAGGCTTGAAAGCCTGGGGTTTTCTGGCATATCTCATAAACTTCCAGAAAATATATTTTTTAGTGCTGAAAAGATAATAAACCTCATTCACAAATATTCCGATACGCTTACGACTTCAGTAGTCCTGTCTTTAAAGCACCTTTTAGATAAAAATGTAATCAAACCCGGACAGAAGATCATCCTGCTGACTGTGGGATCAGGTATAACCGTTGGCGCATCAATTTATTATTTTTGACACACTGTTACTTCTGGGGATAACTCACTCAAGCCTTTGTTAATCCCTTGCGGATAGCGTACTTGACCAATTCCGTACGAGAATGCAGATCGAGCCGGGACATGATGTTTTCCCTGTGACGGGCAACGGTCTTAACGCTGATCTCCAACCGGTTTGCAATCTCCGTATTGCTCAATCCTTCGGCCAGAAATGAGAGTACCTGGCGCTGACGGGGCGTGAGTTCGAGAAATCTACGCTGCTCTTCACTCTTGACCTGGACACGCTGAACATAGTCACCCACCAATGCTGAAGCAAGAGAGGGGTACAGATAGACATTTCCTTTGTACACAGTGTGAATGGCGCTGATCAGGTCTGTGGCTGCAGCGCGTTTGGGAAGGTATCCAGAGGCTCCCACTTCAAGCATCTGAAAGAAATATCTTTCATCTTCATGAATCGTTAGAGCAAGAATTGGAAGATCTGGGAAACGGGCATGCATCTCTCGAGTGGCCTCCACTCCATTTATTCCCGGGAGGATAATATCCATAATAACCACATCGGGCTTGCAGCTTCCGACCTTCTCCAACGCTTCTTCTCCTGATTCCGCTTCACACACAATTTTCAGGCCTGGTTCCGACTCGAGCAACATACGCAGGCCGGTGCGCACGATTTCATGATCATCAATCAACATCAGTTTTATTTGAGTCATTGTCTCCATCCTTTGAAATTTGGACCGGCAATACGATCTCAAGCACCGTGCCTTTACCCCGTGATGATTCAATGCGGCACTCTCCACCGATAAGTTCAACACGCTCCCTGATTCCAACCAGTCCCCATCCGGACGATGTATTCCTATTCATTAAAATGGCAGGATCAAAACCAACACCGTCATCCCTTATTTTTAACCAAACCTTTTCCTTATCATATTCTAACTTTATCTCAGCAGTGCTCGCTTTTGCGTGCCTGAGAATGTTATTGAAAGCCTCCTGAGCTATTCGAAAAAGGGAGGTTTCGATCTGAAAAGAAAAACGGGGAAGAGGAGTATCGATAATCAGTTTGACCTGAGTCTCGCTGCGTTGGTTGATTCTTTCGACATACCAATCCAATGCTGCGCTCAATCCCAAGTCGTCAAGAAGGGAGGGCCGCAGATCTGAGACTAAGTTACTCAGTTCTTCGATCGCCTGCACGTTCATATCCACAAGCTGGTGAAGCTGATGCTGTGCAAGGTCAGGATCTTTAATCAGCACCTTTTCCACTCCCCTCAGGCCAGTAGAGAGACCGGTCAATGTCTGGCCGATTTCATCATGCAGTTCACGTGCAATGCGCTTCCTCTCATCTTCCTGGGCACTCACAGTTCGGCGAAGCAGCTCTCCTCTCAATGCATCTCGTTTAACAACTGCCTTTTGAGCCTCTTTCCGGGAAGCTTCCAATAGACGGCGGCGGTGAATTTCAAAACCACGAAAGGCCCTAATGATAAAAAAGGCAATGAGGACTGCCATCGATGCCCGAAAAATCTGTATGGGAAAGCCAAAGAGTTCAATAAACGTTTCAGCATTTAAAACATTTGAGGGGAAAAGTGGACTGGGAGCCACAAAAAATTGGCCGACAGATCCATATAGAGCAAGAGAAACTGCTGCCCATATCAAGCTGTTGTTATAAGTAGATAAACCTTTGGCCAAAAAAAACCGCCGCTGGATGAGCAATCCTCCGGCTGCTAAAATAGCTCCTGGAATCCCCAAAGAGTATCGCGTCCATGCATCAATGGCTTTCAACCAGTCCGTCATAGACCAATCCAGCCATTTCCCCAGTAGCAGAACTCCCGAAGCATAGATAAAAAGCAAAATGAACCAGACCCTGGAATCCAAGCTGAACAGTCGTTTTTGTGGTTGGATCATTAGAAGACCAAAAGCGCCAAGACAGAGGAAGGTAAAGGCCAGAACTCCTATTCTCACCCAATCCATCCATACGAGTGTGGCGTAACCGTGGTTCTCCTCGGCAACCAGTATGAACATTTCAAACCATTCGTGAATACCATGTACTAAACCAAACAGGGCTAAAGGAAAGATGGCGCGTTTTAAGCGGGGGGATAACGTCAAGGCCAGTTCATATGCGACTGAAAGACCAAGAATAAAAAATGCCAATCCATACACAAAATAAACATGCGGCAGACGGGCTAAAAAAATCCTTGTCATACAAATCTCTTATAAATGAAGTGACTTTATTATACCAACTTTATCTCATGATTGATTGTAGTTTTCCAGAATTCTTTCGGTCAGCCGCATGGGTTACTTAACCCACGCTTGGGTTATTTAACCCATGTTATTTTCTTAAGCCCCATATGGATTATACCTAAATTCTTTTATTCTAATAACTTAATATTCCTATCTCACTTTGGCATGATATTTGCATTCATTCCTTTAGGAAATTATGTCCAACGCGCTGGTGATAGAAGAAAACAAGCTCATCAGTTGGTCGCTAAAAGAGATTTTAGTGGAGCAAGGATTCAAAACATTGGTTGCTGATTCTTATGAACTCGCGCTGGATATAGCAGAAAAGATAAAATTCCATCTGATCATTGTCGATTATGAGCAGTCAGAACCGGAGAAAATCGAAGCCATAAAAAAAATACATGCCCTACAGCTCAATGCCAGCTTGTTGATATTGTCTGCTGAAAGTCAGTCCCAGGTCAAAGATCTCCTACCTGACATCGCCACTCTGAATATCATAGAAAAACCTTTTCAGGCTGAAACAATCCACGCAGTTGCCAAAGCTGCGATGGAAATAAAATAGATAAAAATAATTAATGGAGGAGATGACATGAAAATGCTAAAAACCGTCATCATCGGAATTGCTGTGCTCTTATTCGTGAGCTTCACTGCCGCTCAAGACTTTTCAACACTGTCCACAGCTTTATCCCAAGCTAAAGGGGATTATGTGGGTTCTGAAGCTTGCGGTGTCTGCCACGCGCAGATCTACGTCTGGGTCAATGGCTCCGGGCATCCCAACAAACTTAGATCCGCAGAGCAAGCCAAGGGTGCCGGGATCCCACTTCCTGAGGGACTCATATGGGGCGATATCTGGAAAGTTATTGGGGGCCATGGCTGGAAAGCCCGTTTTATCAAGAATGACGGGTATATCTTTACGGCAGGTGGCAAAAACCAGTGGAATCTGGCTACCAAGACCTGGGGTGACTACCATAAGGATGAAGTAAAACCATACAAGTGCGGTCCGTGCCATATGACCAATTATACGGCAAGCGGTAACCAGGATTACAAGCCAGGTGTAGTTGGTCAATGGACATATGATGGCGTCCAATGTGAGGAATGCCATGGGCCTGGAAAAGATCATGTCCTGACTGGAGGAAGCAAAGGCGAGATCACGATTGACGACACATCCGCCGGATGTGGAAAATGCCACTACAGGACCGACCCGGCTATCATCCCAGCAAAGGGTGGTTTTATCAAACACCATGAACAGTATAACGAGTTCTTAAAGAGCGGCCATTCAACATTACTCAAATGCGTCTCCTGCCACGACCCACACAAAAGCGGTGGATTTTCTGTCAAGATCTCCTGTGAAACCTGCCATTCCAGCGTGGATGCTGTCTATGCTGACAGCTCCATGGGAAAGGCGGGAGTCAAATGCATTGACTGCCATATGCCTTATATGTCAAAGAGTGCCGTATCGGAGAGGAAATGGGTAGGCGACGTCCGCACCCATCTCTTCAATATCGACCTCTCTGCAGACGCTCAACCCTTTACTAGCGACGGGAGCCAGGCCACGGGTATAACCACATCAGAATACGCCTGTCTTGCCTGTCATTATGACCATGATAAGGCTTGGGCGGCAGGGTACAAAGGAGTTATCCACAGCCTTAAATAACTGATAAAAATTGAAACAGACAGAGTCCTGGAAGAATAATTCTTCGGGGGCTCCGCTTGTTTAATTAACAGGAGATAGAGTCAATGAAAAAGATACATATATGGTCTGTCATCTTCCTGCCGCTTCTCTTCTTTGCCGTGAATCCAATTTCCGGCAGTCCTGGGAATGATTATGTAGGCACCGAAACTTGTCTGGAATGCCACGACGATATGCTCGATACACTCAAAAAAACACCTCACAACAATCTTTCCTATACAAAAAGTATGTCCAAAGTGGAATCTTGTGAAGCCTGCCATGGCCCTGGAAGCACTCATATTGAAGATCCGGAAGTTCAAGGATCGATTCGGTCATTCGGACAAGCTGCAGCCGGAGAAACTGTTGCCGCATGCCTGAACTGCCACAAAGAGGATAAACGCTTCAAGCATTTCCAAAGGGAAAAACACTTCCTTGCCGGAGAATCCTGTACTTCATGCCATACACTGCACCAGAGCAAACCTCAAGACAACCTATTGAGCCGCAATCCTGAAAAAATGTGTTTTACATGCCACCAAGAAAAGGAAGCCGCATTTTCCCTCCCGTTTCACCACAAGGTTAAAGAGGGTAGAATGACATGCTGGAGCTGCCATGATCCCCACAACACAGAGGTCTCGTCTCAAAGCATCGGCCAGAAAAAGATCTATGATAAATGCTTTACTTGTCATCCTTCTAAAAAGGGGCCATTCACTTATGAACATCTCGCCGTCAATACCGGTGGATGCAGTGTGTGCCATACGCCGCACGGATCAGAAAATGCCAGGCTCCTACAAAGATCAGGGCAGTACCTCTTGTGCATCGAATGCCATTCCGGCCCATCACTTTCCGATCAGCTACTCGGCCCTAAAACTCCATCATTTCACATTACATCCAAATCGACCTACCAAAACTGCACGATCTGTCATGTGAAAATCCACGGGTCGTATTTGCAAAAACATTTTCTGAGATAGGGAGAGGCACAATGCGACAGAGAATAAATTTAATTACAGTGAGTCTAACACTCTTGATCCTCTTTTCGTTCCATCCTGCGGCCCTGGCACAGGATTCTAGGGATCAAGGCAAAAGTAAAGAAATAACATGGGGCAGTTACCTGGTGTCAGGAACATTCAGCACCAACTATCTGCTCGAAAACGTAAAGGGCGATCTCAGCCTTTTTCGCTCACAGTTCAATCTGAAGGAAGGACTGAATATCGGTCAAACATCTTTCCGTGCATATAGAGATCCTGAAAAGAAAGCATTCCTGGACAGGATCACTTTTGATTTGAGTGGTTTCGGCGCCGAACCCTACGGCAGAGCGTCCATCAGTCTGGAGAAAACAAACGTATTTTCCCTGGGCGGAGGCTATTCAGAAAGAAAATATTTCTCAGATGTGGCCAGTTTTGCCAATCCCCTATTTGATGCCGAGTCTGATAATATCCTTTTCCGGGGTTTCCACACATGGGACACAATGGAAAAGAGCTATGATTTCAACGGCGATTTGAGGGTTTTCCCATGGTTGAAATTAAATGCATTCTGGCAGCAGACAAATCTGACAGGAGACAGCTTGATAACCCTGAGACTCATGAACAATGAATTCCCCCTCAGCGAACCCATAGATCAGCAAAGTAACGTTTTACGGTTAGGGAGTGAAATCAACATCAAGGATTGGTTGTTTTATTCTGTTTCAGGGATCTATCAGAAGTTCGATCTGAATCAGACAACTTCGTCCCAGGACGAAAACCTGGGCATCCGAGGTTTACCCTCCGAGAGCTCCTCGATCTATCTGACATCACAGTCCCGCAAAACTCAGGTGGACATGAAGACATGGGCACAAGATCACACCCTGCAGATTCATCCTCTCAGCTGGCTTTCCATGGACGGAAACATCACATCCAGCCGCTCAAGAGGGCACTCCACAGGACAAGAATCCATGGAAGGCCAATTCATATGGCCTCTTTATGATTTAGTCAGCAGTGCCGCGCTTCTCAACAAAGGCAGTATCAAAAAAGACCTGGATAAAGCCAACTTTACTGTTCACTTCAATATCTCTCCCCGGTTCAGATTGAACACCGGATATGATTATTACAAATATACGATCGATAATACGGACAACTATAATTATTCATTCACGAGGACCTACTACAACAGGACCGTGACAGGAGAATCGGATCTCAGCCAATTTATAGGAATGGAGCAAAAAAAATACTTCCTGGATGGCTCATACACTTTCAGCCCAGCTCTAACAGCTGGAGCAGGATACGCCAGCCGCACATACACACTCCGTCTTGAAAGCGATCTGCCGGATAAGGATGCCTATTCGTACAAACTTAATGCGTATTATGGAACCCTGCAGTTCAAACTTTCAAAAATGTTCTCTCTGAAAGCTACAGTGGAACAGGGGGATTACAACAATGTTTTTGCCAGGCTGATCCCGTTGAAATCAAGCTCCATGAAATTCGAGGGCCGTTTCATCCTTTCGAAAGACATTAGCGGATCTCTTTTCTATAAAAATCAAAAGTTAGAAAACGCTGACTTTTCCTACTCCAGTTCCTATAACGGCTACGGCGGCAACCTTAACCTAAAACTCGGAGACTTTGGTGCAGTCCTTCAGCTCTCCAAGAATGATCTCAGCTCTTCCATGGATATCATACGTTTTGTGAGTCTGTTCACAGAGACAGAAGATGTCTCCCAATACACAAGCGATGTCATTCATGCATCTGGAGGATTGTGGTTCAGAAAAGGAAAATTCGATCTAGGCGCAGGGTACAGTCTAACCGAAGTCAAAGGGACATTCCCTGTAAAGATTCAGCTGCCCTATGTCAGAGTATCGGTCAGATTACTCTCAGGTTTTGCCGTGACCCTCAATTACCGGTATTTCAACCACAACCAGGTTTTATTCAGCAGCCAGAACTACAAAGCGCATCTTTTTAACTTCGGATTCCAGTACGACTTCTAGTACGCTTAGCCCTTAAATCAACAATCGATTTAGGGACAGGTAATTCCTTTTTGTGTTTGCGGCAAATCCTACATAATTTTCCTCTAACAATAAAAACGACAAGGTCGGTTTCTCTTTCCTCATTTGATATCTTTCTCTACATAGAGACCGCAGTAACGGGTCATCCCTAGAGAAATAAAAAAATACTTGACAGAATAGAGAGATTGTCTTATATTTACTTTGTATTGCAAAGTACTTTGATTTAGTAAGCAGGAGGACAAAATGAATCAAACGCAGATAAGCGAGGATATCCAGCTCATCCGGGATATGATCGAAAAGACAAAGGAAAAGGCCGCCGAGTCATGGAAATTCTTCTCAGTCTGGGGGATCCTGGTCATAGCCGGGATAATCGGGAACTATACTCTGGTTTATTTTAAAAAATTCAACGCAATCTGGATCAACTGGATCGTATTCATGTTGATCGGTGTTTTTCTCTCGATCTTCTATATCTCAAAGAAGGAAAAGACGAGCGGCACAAGGACATACGCCCAGATCGCTATCGGTCACCTCTCCTTTGCCTGCGGGATCGCCTTCATGCTGGCCGGATTCGTCTTCCCCATGCTCAAACTGTACTCGTATGAAGACATACCGGTCATCATCTCGATGATAGTGGGCATCCTTCTTTTTGTGATCGGGGGAATCTACGAGTGGAATCTTTTGAAGTGGAGCGCCCTGCTCTGGTGGTTGGGAAGCGTGGGGATGATCTTCATTCACTGGCATTATCGAGCACTTGCCTGTGTCCCACTCATAATTCTGGGCTACCTTGTTCCCGGTTTCATCCTCCGTTCCCAGTATAAAAAGGAGAGCCGTGCCGATGAATCCTGAGAAATTCGCTCAACTGGATCCTGTCATACACTCCAGGATCAGGTTGGCCATATTATCGGTCCTGATCTCAGTCAAGGAAGCGGATTTCAACTACCTTAAACAAATGATCGGGACCACGGACGGAAACTTGAGCACCCATCTAACAAAACTTGAAGAAAAAAACTATATTAAAGTGACAAAAGGCTACAAAGGGAAAAAGCCTCAGACATCCTGCTCCTTAACAGCTAAAGGAAAGCAGGCGTTTTCTAAGTACCTGGAGGCTATGGACGACCTTCTTCACTTTAAAAAGGAGAAATTGAAATGAGAATTCGCCATCATATACAAAGGATTAGAAACAAATCGATTACGGCTCTTATCGTTTTGTGTCTCTGCCTACTGCCATCCTATCTTCAGCCCTTGGGAAAGGCCTCCAAATCGACGGTGATCAAAGATGTCCGCATTTTTGACGGAAAGGAAATTTTTCCTTCCGGGACGGTTGTCATCAATGATGGGAAAATCGTTCAGGTTGGAAAGGATGTATCCATTCCCGGAGGAGCGGAGATTTTAAACGGAGAGGGGTACACCCTGCTGCCGGGATTCTTCGACTGCCATACGCATGTGTGGACGGCACAGAATCTTCAGCAGAGCCTGATATTCGGAGTGACAACAGTGGTGGACATGTTCATGGATGTAAAGACCATGGCCGAGATCAAAAAGAACCAGGAGAGTGGACAGGCCACCGATACAGCCTACCTGATATCTCCGGGGAATGTGGTGACGGCTCCCGGAGGCCACGGCACGCAGTATGGAATGCCCATTCCGACAATCGACAATCCGGCTGATGCCCAGAATTTTGTGGATGCGAGGATCGCTGAAGGGTCCGATTTCATAAAGATCTTATGGGACGATGGAACAGCCTACAACATGCCCATGCCCACCCTGGAATTAAAGACCGTAAAAGCCGTGATCGAGGCCGCACACAAGAGGGGAAAAATGGCAATCATCCACGCCGCCACACTTCAGCAGTGCCTGCAGGCTATGGAGGCGGGAGTCGACGGTCTGGCCCATCTGTTTTTCACTAACGACCATGATCCAGACTTCGGACGTTTGGCTGCCGGGCAGAAAACATTCGTAATCCCCACGCTAACGGTTGTCCGCAGAGCGGATCTCGGTTCTGATAAAGGAACAGGCATTTCCGAAGACCCTTATCTCCAGCCCTTGTTGATGCCGAATGACTTTATTTTGCTCCAGTTAGCCTTGCCCTTTTCCAGTGAGGACGGATCGTACCCGGCTGCGCAGAAAGCATTGAGACAGCTAAAGATGGAAAATGTCCCCATTCTTTCCGGTACCGATGCGCCCAATCCTGGAACAACCTACGGCGCCAGCCTGCACCACGAACTGGAACTCCTCGTGGAATCGGGAATGACTCCGACAGAGGCCCTGAGATCGGCGACATCCATTCCCGCCGATGTTTTTGATCTGCAGAACAGGGGCCGGATCAAGCCGGGGTATTTGGCGGATCTGGTTCTGGTCGAAGGAGATCCGACACTGGATATAAAGAATTCCCGCCGCATCGTCCAAGTCTGGAGGGCGGGAGTCAGCGTGGATCTGGCAAAATACCGAAAGTCCGTTGAGATGGCCAAAGAGCAGATCGAAAATCAGAGAGAGGCCCCTCCTCCGAAAAACTTCGGATCGGGACGAATCAGTGACTTCGAAGAGGAGAAGATCACCGCCAATTTTGGGGCCGGGTGGAGTGTGTCCACCGATGCACTTATGGGCGGGAAGTCCAAGGCGGAATATAGACGGGTCGATGGAGGTGCCGAGGGTACCAGCGGTTCTCTCTTGATCCAGGGAACGGTTGATGAATCCAGCTCCATACCCTGGGCCGGAGCATTCTTCTCTCCCGGACCGGCCATGATGAGCCCGGCCAATCTGTCATCGAAGA
>CAZEWV010000073.1:0-9884 GCA_964516025.1 uncultured Eubacteriales bacterium | reverse complement strand
ATTGATATGGATATAAGAGTCGTCAAGGGGATATATGAATCGCCCTTGAGTGGCGCTTAATGAAAAAATAAGGAGGATCGAAAAGGATATTAAGAAAATTGTTAAAATAAGTATATCCGGCCTTTTTTTCAGCCAAACCGTACTCATTATGAATAATCCAGGTTAGAACGGTTAAACATAGATTTTTGAGGAGACTTTCATGCTTATATCAAAGGGGCGATTTGATGTCAAATTGAACAAAAGTGTGAGCGGTAACCGGGATTAGGTTGCTCTATTTGACATCAGTTCCGATTCATAATAATCTTTACAACCGGTATGGGTAAATAGAAAAAGCTGTTCCTTTTCAACATGATTCATTCTTTATTGACAATCGGTATTATTGTTTATGCTCTCCTGGTTCCAGGTTATGCTATCATCCATCTGTTCTTCAAAAATATTAGAGAAAAACATGATTTGTCTTTTCGAATCCTGGCCTCAGCTGTTTTTTCTTTATCGTTTCTGTATGTGTTCGCATTCATTCTAAGTGTCCTTCCTTTTTCTCTTGTCTTTAAGCGCATTATTGCTGTGTTGATACTTTTGGCACCGCTTTTGATCCTTTGGCGTTTTTTCCATAGACGAATCAATTTATTTTCTTTTTTTAAAAAAAATACAGAGATTTTTTTGATAGGGGGATCGACGACCTTGTTCGTCATTTGGATCTGCTGTATTCCATGGTCGGCTTATCCGGGAAATATAACTCACCACATGGGAGATCTTCCCGAATATTATGTTTTAGCAGAAAATATATACTCCGGAAATGGATTTGTTACAGACTATTTCATTGGAGATTTCTGGCAGGGCTCCCGACTCAACTTGGGAGATATAATGGATTCACCACCCATTGCGGCTCGGCGGCCCCTTGTTCCTTTTGTAACCAGTTTTTTCTATTATGTGACGGGAGTTTCTTATCAGGTCATCAACATTATGGCGGCTTTTTTAGCGGCGCTGCTCCCGTTTGCCTTTTATGATTTTTTCCGCCGATTTGCTTTTAAAAAAGGTTTTTCCCTTACTGGAAAAAAGAAAAGAGACTTCCAACTCCTAGCCTTAGTAATCTGTTTGATTCCCAGTCATTTTATCTATTTTTCTTTAGGAACCATCACTGTTTTTGAAATGATAGCTTTTTTTATTCTTATGACTCCTCTTTTTTTTAAGTCCTTTGAATCTTTTTTGCAGGCGGCCGTGATGGCATTAGCTGGAGGCATCGTATTGCTCAGCCGTCCTGAGGGAATCATGATAATTATGCTGGTGGCCGTGTTGTTTATATTGCCGAATTCAATGATGGTTTTTCTTCGCGAACGCAATATAAGGGGATTAAAGACAGTTTTGGTTTTTTTTGTGGGGATTGGGCTGATGAGTATTCCCAATTTATTTATAGAATATGGTGCGGGCTCATATTCCCGGAATATGTGGTACTTGACACTGCATTACATCCCTGAAACCGGAAACTTCAAATCCCTTTACCCGGAGTGGGGGGAATTCAATAGTGCTATTATCCGTGAAAATTATTCCGAGCAGCCGAACATTCAAAATACTCTCAATGATAAAATCCATTCGGAAATTGTTTCCCATCCGATGTCTTTCGTGAAGTGGATAATATATCAAAGCTGGAAAAGGTTGGGTGCTATTTCAGATTTATATCTGGGGAATAATTACTGGATGACCGCCTTTTTGGTGCTGCTGATTTTTCTTGGACCCGAATGGCGGTTCGCGTTTTTCCTTATCCTTTTTACAATTGGATTTTCCCTGTTGAGCCCTATTTTGTATGCTCGACAGGCGATAGTACTCAGTCCGCTGATTTTGATGGTTGTTTATTCATCCTTTCTGCGGCTGTCTGGATGGATTTTTCCACAAAAATCCGGATTGTTGGCGAGGAATAAACCGGTTGTTTCCACCCGTGTTATTTATGGGATGGTTATGTTAGGAGTGGTTTGTCTGGTCGTATTGAATACCATATTAGTCAACAATATTAATAGAAATCCAAAGAACCATGCGTATAGCGCTTCCCTAGAATTTGTTCGGGAATATACGAGACCTGAGGACATCATCGTTTCCGATTATCCCCAATTGATTCATTTGATGACAGGCCGGACCAGTCTGGGAGCGTCGGATCTTTTACAAATTCTCAATCCGCGTTTGGAGCGCTACCAGCCGGATTATGTATTGATGACCGATTCTCGTAAGAACAAAATCCCCAATCCGTTTAGGGAAGAGAATAAGGCTCTTGCTGCCGCATATATTTCACAGTATTATGAGTTTTTAGCGTCCGATCCAAGAGGGAACACACTGTTCTTTAAACATAAACAGCCTGAATAATTCATGAAAAATGTCAACTCGTGAATTATATAGGCCAGCCTGAATAATTCATAAAAAATGTCGATATTAAATGTAATGTTTGTAATATCACCTCAGGGTTCACCACCAAAGGCGATTGATCTTTCCTTTGTGAAATTGTAAAACAAAGGAAAAACTGAGAAGAACATGTTTACTTCAGTGTCAATTTATTATCTCATGACTTTTCTGATTTTCTATGCCTACTGCGGCTACCTCATCACTTTACACATGCTTTCGTTGTTCGGGAAGCAGACAAATGGCTACGAAGAAATCACTTCCTTTCCCTCTTTGACCATTCTTGTTCCCTGTTATAATGAAGAAGCACTGGTTAAGTCCAAGGTGGAAAATTTTGAAAAAGTGGATTATCCGAAGGAAAAAATGAAGGTTGTATTTCTGGATGGAGGGTCAGAAGACAAAACCGTTGAAAACTTGCATAAGCTATCGAGTGGACATGATTATATTCATGTTGTCAAAACCAGCGAACGAGGGAAGATCAATCAGTTAAATGACTATTTGCCGCAAGTCGATTCCGATATTGTTGTCTGCACCGATATGGATGCCATCCTAAAAGAAGATGTGTTAAAAAGAATTGTATATGGGTTTCTTCAGGATCCGGAAGTCGGTGTCATCGGGGCACAAGTCATCCCTAAGAACTGTTCAAAATTGGAGACCCAATACTGGGACGATCAAAATGTTCTCAGAATTTTAGAAAGCAAAGTGCACTCCTCTTCTATTGTTATCGCTCCCTGCTATGCTTTTCGTAGGAATCTTTTGCTCTTCTTTCCCAATGATTGCGTTGCCGACGATATTTACATTTCATTTCTTGCGAATTCCCGTGGCTATAAGGTGAAGTATTTTCAGGATGCCATTGTTTATGAGACTCGAACTCCTGCGAATCTGAACGAGTTGATCACACATAAATTCAGGAAAGGGAATGCCTATCAGATTGAACTCTTAAGATATCTTTATACATTGCCAAATATGCTTCCAAGGTGGAAACTGATTTTTTTAACTAAATTTTTGCAGATTATCATTATGCCTTGGATCCTCATTTTTTATGCATTGAGTTCGCTTTCTCTAATCTTGAGCGGAATTGTCTATCTCAAAATTGTTGTTGTCAGTATGGGAATTCTCTTCATCTCTTTGGTTATAACAAGTTTGCTTATGAAGCAACAGAGAAGAAAGATATCAACAATCAAAAGCAAGAAACCGATACTTTCCCTTTTTTTAATAACAAATTTCATCCTTCTAATAAATGGCCTTTCCTTTCCTTTTTATAAACAATCCAGCAAATATCCTAAGGTCAAAGCGTCGGAATAAATAAAAAGAGGAATCACCATTCTCAAATATGTTTTAAATTTTCGCTACGCTTTCAGGCCGAGAAAACCGGTCATGATGCTCCGCTTGGCGTTAACCTTTTTCAAAATCATTGTCTTGAAACAAAAACCTCTTCGTTATGTGGATTTCAATATTACCGACAAATGCAATTTAGATTGTGAGCATTGTTTTGCCGTCAATTTCAAAAAGATCAAGCGTCCTCGAATGCAAATTGAAGACTATCACCGTGTGATGAGAGAAGCCAATAAGCTTGGTGCAGTGAATTTTTCTTTTCAGGGAGGAGAGCCCTTGCTTTATCCCAAGTTGGAGGAATTGATAAAAGCTGCTACTCCTTATAAGAATATCATCTCTATCACCACAAACGGCACTTTACTCACTTCCGAAAGAGCAAAAAAACTGAAAAAAATAGGAGTTGACATCTTCACTATCAGCTTAGACAGTCTTGATGCCGGCGAGCATGATTCTTTCAGAAAAAAGGAAGGGACATTTGCCAAAACAATCCGAGGGATTCAAGCCGCTTTAGACTGCGGTACACATGTCACAATCGGGACGGTGATTTCGCACAGAAATGTCAGAGAAAAAAATCTCGAACGGCTTTTTGACTGGGCTTGTAAGAAAAAAGTTATTCTCTGTGTTGCTTTGGCGGTTCCAGCCGGAAATTGGAAAGATCGGGGAGATATTCTTCTGACAGAAAATGACATGGACCATTTTTTTCAATTGAAGAGGAAATATCCCTATGTCCGGGTGGATTTCGAAGCCAATTATGTGAAGTCGGGATGCGGCGCTATCAAAGAGATTCTCTACATAACTCCATTTGGCGATGTTCTTCCTTGTCCCTTCATTCATATCTCTTTCGGGAATACATTTGAAAAGAGCTTGGCGGAAATCCGATCCCAAGGGCTGGAGAATATTTATTTCAAAAGTTATTGGCAAAAGTGTTTATGTGCTACAGATAAGGACTTCATCAACAAATACATTATGAATTTGAATGAAAAAAAAGAATTTCCCGTCGATTTTAAGGAAGTTTTTGTTTCTGAAAAGAAAAGGGAAAAGATTTTGAAATGAACATTTTTGTTTCAGGCGCTGCGGGTTTTATTGGATCAAATTTAATAAATCGTTTGCGAGTCGAACAAAATAATATCTTTGCTTTGGTACGGAACACGGCCGTTGAATCAGATAAAAATATTAAGGTGATCGAAGGGGATGTATTAGATATCGGTTCATTTGCTGATGCCATGAAAACTTGTGATCTTGTTTTTCATTGCGCTGCGTTTGTTTCTTTTCATAAAAAGAATTATACGAAGGCCTATCAAATCAATGTGGAGGGGACTCGGAATGTGCTGGAAGCCGCTTTTCGAGGAGGGGTATCCAAATTTGTTCATTTGAGTGCGTGTGCTGTCTTTGGATATACGAAAAATCAAGATATAGCCCTTGATGAATCACGGTATCCTATGCTGAAAAAAAACAATATTTACGCGTATACCAAGGCCCTTGCCGAGAAAGAAGTATTGAATTATGTGGAAAAAGGTTTAAACGCATCTATCGCGAATATTGCCACAGTCTATGGACAGGGAGACCGCAAGTTAAACTCCGGTGCAAGTATCAAAGGTCTTCATGAAGGCAAGCTAAAATTTATACCGCCGGGCGGTACAAGTTATGTGGCTGTTGATGATCTGGTGGACGGGCTGCTGTTGCTGGCAGAGAAGGGTGTGCCTGGAGAGCGTTACATTTTTTGTTCCGAAAATCTGTTGTATCGGGAGTTACTTCGAAGGATTGCAAAAACTTTAAATGTTAAACCGCCTCATTTTGTACTGCCGAAGTGGAGTTATCTTCCTTTTCTTGCGGCTGGGAACATATTAGAATATTTTTCGAGTGTTTCGCAGGAAAACCTTAATCTTATAAGTTCCCAGATAGTTAAAGAAATCTTCAGGTTTAAATATTTCAATTCCATAAAAGCTCGGGATAAGTTAGGATGGAGCCCCCAACAGAGTTTCGAAAATGCCGTCAGACAAGCGGTTGAGTATTATAAGGAAAATCAACTTTTAAAGTAAGAATGAAAACATTAGAAGAACAGGTGAAAAAGGCCAACAGGGAATTTTATGACATTGTCGGTTCAAATTATGAAAAATTGGATGGACGGAGAACAGAATCGTTATATGCTTATGTAGAGGAACAATTGAAGGAGGCTAGAACTCCAGGTGATACTGAATCCATTTTGGATCTTGGCTGCGGAAATGGATTTGTCTCGCAGGTTGCAGCTCATCTTTTTAAGCAGAGATATGCGATTGATATTTCATATTTTATACTTCGTGGTATCAAGGACCCGCCATTGAAAAAAATTGCAGCTGATTCGGATTTTATTCCTATCCGGGACGGTCGGATTGATTTGGTTGGAGCGTTTGCATTTTTACATCACTGCCATTCGTTTGAAAGAGTGTGCGGAGAAGTTTATCGAGTTCTGAAACCGGGAGGAATATTTTATTCTGATCATGATATGGATATTTCTTTTTATTCTCGTTTCAAAAGAATGATGAAAATTTACCGAAAAATCCATAATGCGAAAAAAAGATACCTTGAGAGTTTTGATGCTCTTTCTGAAAATCTTTACGACTGTTCTGAGTTTCATCAAAACGGTATTCAGCCAGATTTGATATCCGTGCTGCTTAAAAATATCGGATTTAGTGAGGTGAACATTTCATTTCACTGGTTTGGGCTATCCGTGTTTTCAGACCGCTTGTTCGGGAAGAAAAAATTTCCCAGAGGATGGGCCCCTTTAACCAGGATTATTGCACTCAAATGAAAGAAAGAAAGCCAAAAGTTTTGTTATTATCACCTCCATACCTTCCCAACTATATGCGCAATGGTAGGTGTGATTTTGTTTCTTTGTCGGCTACGCAATGGTTTCCTATTTGGCTGGGATACTGCGGTGCCCTTCTGGAAAAAGAAGGATTCCAGGTTAAACTCATCGATTCTCCTTCTTACGGCCTTTCACATGACGAGACTAAAAGGATCGTGTGGGAGTATAAACCGGACTTAATGCTTATTTATACCGGTCAAAAAAGTGAACAAAATGATCTTGAGTTGACCTCAGCGCTATTGAAAAAACATGCTTGTGAAACCATTCTTGTCGGACCTTATTTCTCCATTGATCCGAAAAAGACTTTATCTTTGGACAAGCAAATCAAATATGGGATATTTGGGGAATTTGAATATCCTGTTCTTGAGTTTTTGCTCGGGCACTCCCCTATGTCCATCGAAAATTTTATAATACAGAAAAACGGAAGAATTTCTATGAATCCACCCCGGGCGAATCTCGATTCGAGTGAATTGGATAAAATACCTTTTGTCAGTGAATTCTTCGATCGACACCTCGATTTCAAATATTATAATTCCCCCTCCGAACTGCATCCTTTTGTCGATATCATGACAGGACGCGGGTGTATATGGGGGTTGTGTACGTATTGTTTATGGGTGCATACTTTTATAAAGGGCTCTAATTACAATCCCCGGTCGATGGATAACGTGATCGAGGAGTTTTTGTATATTGAAAAAAATATCCCTTATGTACGGTCGGTTATGATTCAAGATGACACTTTCCCAGAAGAGCGTGCGGCTGAATTTTCAGAAGCGAAGCTCAAGGCTGGATGCAAACTCCCTTGGTCCTGTTATGCTCGGGGTGATTTTTCTTTAGAAACGATGAAACTGATGAAAAAGGCGAACTGCCGGAACCTGCATGTGGGATTCGAATCAGCAGATAACCAAATTTTAAAGTCTGTCAAAAAGGGTCTCACCAAAGACAGGATGACCCGCTTTCTTCGGGACTCAAAAACCGCCAAACTCAGGGTGCATGGAGATTTCGCCATCGGATTTCCTGGAGAGACGATAGCGTCGGTGAATGAGACAATGAACTGGGCATGTGAATTGAGACCCCACACGGCCCAATTCCAATTGATGATTCCTTTTCCAGGGACTCCCTTTTACAAAAATCTGGAAAATAAGAAACATTTACGGAACGGATCGCCCGATTATCCTGGTCTTTCGAAAGAGGACATGGAACGGCTTGCGAAAAAAGCGTACAGAAAGTTTTACATCAGCCTGCCTCATTTCAAACAGATTTTACGACATCCGTATGAACAGCTGTTCAGCCGTTTTAAAACCTATAAACATGCCATTGCTGCGGTGTTCTGGAAAAAATGGAATGTGCGCTAGAAATAAAGCTGACGAGGTCAAATCAATATATCTATAGGGATGCAAATAATCAACCTGCTCATTTTCTTCATATTGACGATATGTCCGGTCTATATCGGCTATAAACTTTCATTCAAAATATTTAAAAACACTTCGGTTCAAATCCGTTGGATTTCTACCACATTGCTTGCTTTTTCCGTCGTGATTTTGATTTTTCTGATGTCTGCGACTTTTCATCTGTTTAATAAGTACAGTGTTTCCCTCTTATGCTTGTCCATGGCTGTGGCTGCATATCTGACATCAAGAGGAGATCAGCATTCCGGTTCTGAGGCTAAAGCCCTTCTCGATTTTATTTCCTGGATGAAAAAGGAACATATCTGGCCTTTTCTTCTCATTGTTTTTCTCATTTTTTTCTTCACTTTTTTCCGGGGTCTGCTAATGCCGCCCTTGGCTTGGGATTCCTTCACCTATCATTTGGTTCTGCCTGCAATATGGGTACAGAATAGTGGGATTGTTGAATTCTCAGCGCCTCATGGAATGGATGGTTACAGCCATTTTCCCATAAATTTTCATATTTTACTGGCCTGGGTGATGTTACCCTGGCATTCTGATTTATTCGCCAATGGGGTAAATTTTTTTGTTTTGATGATTGGTGTCTTGATTCTTTTTTCGCTTGGGAAGGAGTTTTTATTGAGCCGGAAGCTCAGTCTACTATTGGCGGTTTTTTTTCTTTTTTCCCCATTTGTATTTGTCTATGTGACCACGGCCTACAACGATATTTTTGTCTGCGTAATGCTGCTTGGAAGCCTTCTGTTTTTATTTAGATTTATTCGATCTTTTGCCTTTGGGGATGCCTTTTTTTTCTTTCTCTCTATGGCTCTTGCGGTGGGAACCAAACAATCGGCCCTATACCTGGCTGCTCTGATGGGAGTTGTGTTCGTTCTGTCCATCATAAAAAAATATTTAAGATCAAAACAGAGTTCGCTTCTTCCAATTATTCCTGTGGGTTTTTTGCTTTTATTGACAATTGGAGGTCATCAATATTTTAGAAATTGGGCGACCGTCGGAAATCCTTTGTATCCTTACGAAGTGTCTTTTGCGGGGGAGACTGTATTCAAGGGTTCGGAGTATGTCAAAAAAATCACTGAGGAAAAGGGGATTGGAAATTCTCGTGATGATCTAGAGAATCTAAAAATACTGTTCAGTTATAACCAAAGAGATTATCCCCGAACCGCCGGTCCAAAATATATAATAATTGCGATCCTATCTTTAGGCATTTTGGTCTATTCGCTTTATTGGGAAAGAGACAATAGGCGTCTTCTGCTGGGTTTCTTTGCGCTGGTTCCACTTCTTTTCTTTTATTTAGATACATCTTTGAATACTGTTTTAGCCCGCCGATTCTGGCCATACGATACTCCAAGATTTTTAGCCCCCTCTTTTGCCATCTTGACTCTATTAGCTTTTGTTTTGCTGTCTAAATGGGAAAAACGGATGCCTCGTATTGGCCTTTATGTGTTTTTCTTTTTTGTTGCGGATATATTTTTTATGAATTTCAGTCTGTTAAGGCCGTTACAGAATGCTGTCTTCATATTCCTTGCGATAACTTCAACGGGTTTTCTGGCATTCATGTTCTTAAAATCTTTTCGTTCCCCAAGGCGCTTTCCATACATATTGGCTGTAATGACTTTCTTCTTATTTGCCTTTGGAATGGTGACTTATCTTCACAGTTATCGTGAGAAAACGAGGAGTGAGTATTATTTGAATTATATGGATCTCCACCAATTTCCTCGAGCTTATCTTGATGGATGGAATTGGTGCGATCAGCCTGATAATCCTTTAACGATTGCCTTGGCGGCCGGATGGAATAATTCAGGTCATAACTGGTTCTATTATCCACTTTTCGGTCGGCGGCTGCAAAATCGAGTGGTTTATGTTCCCATTGGTGAGCCGGGATTTTATTCAAGCCGGATCAATAGAGGATTGCGTGG
>CAZEWV010000072.1:0-9936 GCA_964516025.1 uncultured Eubacteriales bacterium | reverse complement strand
AATACGATCTTCTCTGGGGCAGCCCGGGAGGAGTCATGTATGCCGTTTCCCAGCCCCCTCTTTGGATCGTTGAGGGTTTGGCCGAATACAACACACAAAATTGGTCCACTTGGTCCTCCCTCATCGTTCGGGATGCCGTTCTCAGCGACCGCATGCCCATGTTTACGCAGAACGGAACCCTTTTTTCTCAGTTCCCATCACCCCGGCCTCTTGCCTACGATTTCGGCCATGCCATATATGATTATATCGAACACACGTACGGTCGGGAGGGGATCACAGAATTGTGGCAGTCCATGAAAAATTCTCCAATGATTGGACGGATCAATCCCATAAAAAGAGTTTTCAATCAGACATCAAAAGAATTCAATCACTCGTTTAAGAAATACCTCCGTGCCCGGTTTAAAGACTATCTGACACGGGATAATCCTGAAGACTACAGCAACGCGATTGGTCCCGAATTCCCCCTTAATCCCTACTACTTCTCATTTTCTCATACTTTGTCGCCCTCTGGCGACATTGTGGCCATCCTCACGCAGAACCTACTGCAGCGAGATCTGGACATCCTGTTCGTCTCCACAAAAGACGGAAGTGTTATCAAGAACATTACGCGGGGATACACCACACAGTACGAATACATCCGCTTTGAGATCGATCCAACCAGAGGAAGCGGTGTGGCCTGGTCTCCTGATGGAGACAAGATTGCATTCTTCGGCAGAGCCGCTCAAAAGTACCTCCTCATTGTCCTCGATGCCCTTACTGGTAAGACCCTGTCTAAAATAAAAATCCCCTATGATCAACCCTCGGCCCTGACATTCCTTACGAACAACAATGAACTCCTCTTTACGGCCTTTCACGAAGGGACCCATGATATCTTCAGGATTCACCTGGAGACAGAAAAGGTCCTCAACATGACATCGGATGATCTCTTCGAAAAAGCCCCCTCGGTCTCCCCCGATGGAAAAAGTGTTGCTTACACAATCCGCATTGACACCTATGACAAGCTGTTTCTTTCACCTATTGATGATTTTTCAAAAAAGACACAGCTGACCTTCGGAAGAGGGAATACCACTACGCCCTCATTCACTCCCGACTCAAAAATGCTCTATTTTTCAGGAGACATGAGAGGGGCGTTCAATATTTACTCTCTCGATCTCGAAAACGGAGAGCTTTTGATCTACACGGATGTAAGGACGGGAAACTTTCAGCCGATCCCCATCCCCAACGGCAAGGGTGAAATCATTTTTACTTCTTTTAACAAGGGGGCCTTCCAGGTTTTTAAAAGCGAGCTGGAAGGGGACGTTGAAAAGACAATCACATTTGAGGAAATCGAATCAGAAGAGGAGTTTAAGCGTTTTGAGCCCATCGTGACCGTAGAAATCAATAAGGATGAAATCCAGACATACAAAGGGCTCGGCAAGCTGTATCTGACCTCTCGGCCACCCATCGATGCCATCCTTTCTACTGACGGTTCTATTTACGGAGGGTCCGCCATTTCGTTCACTGACCTCATGGGTGATTACAACTTTTCTCTCATGGCCTATCAAGTGAGAAATTTCCGCTCTTACTATTTTGCCTACACCAACATGAAGTCTCGCCTGCAGTACCAGGCAAGCGCCTACCAGTACACATTATTCTATTATCCAAGTTATGCGTATTACGATCCTACTCTCTACCAGTTCCTCTCCTACCGCGATGCGATTGCCACAAGGAAGATTACAGGCATATCTGTTGCAGCCTTTTATCCGTTTAACAGATATTATCGTATGGAAGGAACATTCGGATTCATGAACTATGATGAGGACTTTTTCGATCCCGTTTTGAGACAGCAGCTTCAGGGTCAAGGCGGTGGCTTCGGAGGATTTCTAAGCGGAAATTCTCTCAGTGCCTCCTTCTCTCTTACAGGAGAAACGACGCGATTCAGCCAGTATGGGCCTTTGGCCGGACATACTTTTAAGATCACGCTGAACCAAGCCCTTCCGGTCGGCGATCAATTCATCCAGAATACTACAGGCCAGCTTGATGTGCGTAAATATCTCAACATCGGACCTAGCGCTCTTTTTGCCGCTCGATTTTTTGGCTTTGCCAGCAGGGGCAAAAATCCCTACATTTTCTATTTTGGTGGGAACAACGAAATTCGTACTGTCTATTACTATTCTCAAATCGGTAACGAGGGCTGGTATGCAAACCTCGAATTCAGATTTCCGGTCTTTAATTCGGCAACAACGCCTATCGGTCAAATCGGGCCCATTCGCGGAACACTCTTTTTGGATATGGGTAGATCAAAACTCAAAGGATGGCCGGCTAAGATGTACAGATATCCGGATAATCCATTTGCTCCCCTGGTGCAATTTGATGCTATCGGTTCGTATGGATTCGGATTTCAATTCTTCTTTCTGGGCTTTCCGATCCACCTCGACTTCGTTAAGAGATTCGAAATCCCTGATATGAGCACACCTTTTCAATTCAACAACCTTCGGGGTTTAGACATAGGGAAATTAAAGGCGAAGCTCTGGATTGGATTTGATTTTTAAGCCGGTTTTTCTTTTTTTTTTAAAAAAACTCACAATTATCTTGAATTCCAAAAAACGGAATGATAATATAGGCGAGCTTTTTTAGTAGCCCTTATCAGCAAATAGGGTTTTCCACACATGTGGAAAATCCTGTGGAAATCCGAATCACCAGCATGGAAAATCAAGAGAAACAAAACCCGTGGCATCAAATTCTAAAAATTCTTAAAGCCCAGATCGATGCTAACAGCTTCGAAACTTGGTTTGAACCCACGGTCTATATCGGACAAGAGGATGTCGATCTCTACATCAAGGTCCCCAATTCCTATTTTAAAGATTGGCTGTCTTTTCATTACACAAGTTCGATCCAAACTTGTTCCCAGGACTTATTCGGAAAACCATATAACATCAAGTATATCTACGATGATTCTTCCTCCTCGTTCATGAGAAAATCCCCACAGGAAAGGAAATCAAAACACGGGCACCTTTTGAATCCCAACTTAAACCCGAATTACACCTTCGAAAATTTTGTTGTCGGTTCATGCAATCAATTCTGCCATGCCGCCTCCATCGCCATCGCAAAAAATCCGGCAAAAGCCTACAATCCTCTCTATCTCTATGGAGGAGCTGGCCTGGGAAAGACACATTTAATGAATGCTGTCGGCCATCAGCTTCTCAATGTCAACCGTCGCCTCAAGATCATGTACATCACTACCGAAAAATTTATGAATGATCTGATTAACCATCTGCAGTACGGAAAAATCCTTGATTTTCGTGAAAAATACCGAAATGTCGATGTTCTTCTTATTGACGATATCCACTATCTTGCTGGAAAAGAACGTACAAAAGAAGAATTTTTTCATACATTCAACCATCTTTATGACAATCAAAAACAAATTGTTATCTCCAGCGACTGCCCCCCAAAAGAGATTCCAAGCATCGAAGAACGGTTCAGTTCCCGGTTTGAATGGGGATTGATTGCGGATCTTAAACCACCGGACATTGAAACCCGCATTGCGATCCTCAATAAAAAATCCAGCCTGGAAGGAATAGATATACCAGAAAGCGTTGCTCTTTTTATAGCGGATAAGGCGCATTCCAATATTCGGGAGTTGGAAGGATACCTTCGCAGAGTTATCGCTTACGCCTCACTCAAAGGAGAAAAAATCGATCTTGATGTGGCTAAAGACGCACTCAAGAGCTTGCTTGAAGCAGAAATAAATATTATTACCGTGGAAAAGATTCAAAAAATTGTCAGCTATGAATACAAAATCAAACTGTCTAAACTTAAATCAAAAAACAATTCTCCTACAGTGGCTTTTCCCCGCCAAGTCGCCATGTATATTTCAAAAAAATTAACACAAACCTCTCTTCCCGAAATTGGGAAAAAGTTTGGTGGAAAACACCATACAACTGTCCTCCACAGCATAAGAAAAATTGAGAGACTCAAGGAAAAAGATCCGGATTTTAACAAAAAAATAAACAGAATAATGGAGTATATCCGTTAATATAACTATAAGTTAGGAGAGTTTTGCACATTTCCAGTGCTTTTATTATTCTTATTATTTGACCTTTACTTATAATTAAATATATATAATAAGAAGAAAGAATCGGAAAATAGGTGGAAAAATGAAATTTTCAATCATAAAAGAGGACATTCTCCAGGAACTCCAACTTCTTCAGGGAATTGTAGAAAAAAGAAGCACAATGCCTATTCTTGGAAATATTTTGATGACTGCAGCTGAAAAAGAAGTGGAGTTAACAGGCACTGATCTAGAGCTTGGCCTAAAGACACATTTTCAGGCAGATGTGGAAGAGCCTGGCTCACTGACCATATCTGGGAAAAAACTCTTCGAGATTGTCCGGGCTCTGGGGGGAGGACAAACTGTACTTTTTAAAGAAAGCGAAAACCTCATGATGGAAATTACTTCAGGGGCCAGTCAGTTTAAAGTTCTCTGTTTACCCAAGGACGACTATCCTCAAGTTCCTGAGCCAAAATTTGAAAAAAACCTCATTCTTCCTCTTGGAACAATGAGGACAATGATCGATCGAGTTTACTTTGCCATCACACAAGAGCAGAGATATTATCTCAATGGTGCCCTCATGATTCTCTCCGATAAAAAAATAGAATTAATCAGCACGGACGGGCATCGCCTTGCCTATACATCTTCTATCCTTGAAGGGCTCAATTTGGATACCGAAATCAGGGGAATCGTCTCCAAAAAAACTTTGGGCGAGATGAGAAAATTTGAAGATGAAAAACTAGAATTTGATCTTGATGAAAATAACCTCTTTTTTAAGGTCAACAACAGAACTCTGATCTCCCGAATTATCGAAGGAAAATTTCCTAATTATGAGGCAGTCATTCCAAAAGATAATCCAATTGTCATTTCCATCTCAAGAGATGAAATTACCGATGCTATCCGAAGGGTCTCCCTGCTTTCAACAGAGCGGTCAAAAGGTATTAAATTTAGTATACAAAAAAATCAGATTATACTCTTCTCATCAAATCCAGAAATTGGGGAAGCACGAGATAAGGTTGAGGTAGAATATGATGGACAGGAATTCGAGATCGGTTTTAATTCGCAGTATCTTCTGGATTTTCTAACCTCGGTGAAAGCGAAAAGGATTTGCTTTGAAATGAAAGATGAAAACAGTGCAATTCTGATGAGACCGGAAGTCGAAGAAGATGTTAAAGACATCTATGTTATTATGCCGATGAAAATCTAGGCGGACTTATTCATAGAGAAACCGCCGAAACCGCGCACCTGAGGCATTCTAGACGCGTGAATAATTCAAGTTAAGTGAAAGCTAGATCACGACATTATTTATAGGATAATTTTATCAAATGTCGGTGGTTCTTCTGAATGTGTAAGGCTAGTGGATGGTGAGGGGGAATTCCTTTCCAAGAATAGACAGAGATCCATTCGAATCCACAATTACCGCTCCATAATCTGGGTATTCCTCAAGGATGGTTTCAGGATGGAGAGACACAAAGAGCGCTGTTGATAAGGCATCGCAGAGGAGCGTCTCGGGGCCCACAATGGTCACGCTCTGTTTGCCCAGGGCAGGATATCCAGTTTTTGGATTGAAGATATGATGGTATCGAATCCCATCCTGGATAAAGAATCTCTGATAATCTCCCGCGGTTGCTGCACCCAGATCACGGATTTCGAGAACGCCAATAAATCCTTCGTTTCTGGGATGTTTAATACCAATTTTCCATGAAGTTTTAGAGGGATTTTTTCCCCAACAATAGAGATCACCCCCGGCATTAATGAATCCTTTAGTAATGCCGCTTTCTTTTAGGATTCGGGCCGCTAAATCAATCCCATACCCTTTGGCAATTCCTCCCCAGTCCAGCGACATCCCTTCCGGGAGATCAAGAAAGGTTTTTTGATCGTGGATTTTGTCCATCCCGATGAGCGCGAGAGTTTTTTTTATGGAGTCGGAGTCTGGAACACTATGGTCCCCATCCAGAAATCCCCAAAGCCTGGAAAGAGGAGCGATCGTAATATCGAAAGTCCCGGCGGATGCTTGGTGAAGGGAGTTAGCTTCTCGAAAGAGGGCCAGGACCGTCTGCGACGAATAATCCTCTGCTTCGGGTGAAAAATAGGTGTCGATATCCGTAAAGATGCGGTGAATGTCTTCCTGAGCCGAAAGAAAATGACCTTGAGAAGTGTAAAGGTTGACTTCACAGAGAGTGTCAAAAAAGAAGAATGAGGCCGCATGCCATTTCTCCTGGACTCCGCAGCGTACACAAAGAAGGCCCCCCAGGAGGACGAGGAGAAAAATGCGTCTCACAGAGAACTTTTCCATGTCTTTATTCTCTCATTGTGATAAAAAATAAACATTTAATCAACTTTCTTGGTAAGCCTCCACTTTCTTGTGATTTCAAGATGGAGGGCTCCGTGAACTAGACGGAAAAGTGGATGCCTAAGAGGTGTTTTAGGTTTATTGACAAAGCAAAATATTCTTTATATTGTGGGAGGACTCAAAAGTGAGAGAGGAGAGAGAAGAATGAGCGTAAAAATACGATTGGGAATCATGATGTTCCTGCAGTATGCCATTTGGGGGGCGTGGGCCCCGGTCTTGTCTGAATACCTTATCAATGATTTGGGCTTTTCTGGATTCCAGAGCGGCATGATCTACAGCCTCTTGCCGCTGGCGACTATCGTTGCTCCATTTATCGGAGGGCAGATTGCGGACCGGTATTTTTCAAGTGAAAAATTCATCGCGCTCTTGCAGTTAACAGGAGGCGGCCTTCTCCTCGGAGTGTCTTTTGTCACGAATTACACAACAATGATGTGGTTGATGTTTATTTACTGTATCCTCTATGCGCCAACTCTGGCTCTCACCAATTCGGTGGCGTTTATCAACCTGAAAAAATCCGACAAGGAATTTGGGGTCATCCGCGTTTGGGGTACGCTTGGCTGGATTGCGGCAGGGCTGCTTCTTGCAGGGTGGAGATTCCTGGCTGGTTCCAACGAAGGGCTGGGGATGCAGGGAGACACCCTCCTTCTTGCCGGGGCCTTTTCCATTATCATGGGGTTTTTCTCCTTTGGCCTGCCTCATACACCTCCACAAAAAGAGGGGACAAAACCTTGGGCGTTCCTGGAAGCCTTAAAGATGTTGAAAGACAAAAACTTCCTGGTCTTTCTAATTATATGTTTCGTTGTCGCCACGGAATTGATGTTTTATTACATTCTAACAGCCCCGTTCCTGACTTCGGATAAAATCGGGGTTCCGGGAGCCAGTGTGTCGGGAGTTATGGTCATTGCCCAGGTGGCAGAAATTTTTGTTATGCTTTTACTTCTGCCCATTTTGATATCCAAAATAGGAATCCGAAAAATTCTTGTTCTGGGAGTTCTGGCCTGGCCAGTGCGCTATATCATCTTTGCCGTTGGAGCGCCGAGTTGGCTGGTCATCGCTTCCCTGGCTCTGCACGGCTTCTGTTTTGTTTTCTTCTTTGTGGCGGCGTTTATTTACACGGACATGGTGGCTCCAAGGGATATCCGGCATTCGGCCCAGAGCCTAATCACTTTGGTCTCTTATGGGTTCGGGAATTATGTAGGAAGTCTTTTTGCGGGGTGGGCCAGAGACAGGTTCACCACCGATGCCGGGACGAATTGGACAGGAGTTTTCCTTATTCCCTGTGTTTTGACGATCCTTTGTGCCGTGGCTTTTCTCCTCTTTTTTAAAGAGGAAGCCACGCCGAAACTTTCGGAATAAAGAGAGGAACACGATGAAAAAAAGATTAGGCGTTGGTTTTATTGGAGGAGGATTTATTACGGGTTTTCACATCCGTTCTTGGCAGGCCGTCCGCGATGCCGATGTCCTGGGTGTTTTTTCTCTGAGTGAAAAAGACACCTCGGCTTCTGTGGCCTTGGCACGGGACCTGAATGTGGGTGAGGCAAAGCCCTATAATTCTATAACCGACATGGTGGCTGATCCGGCGATTGATGCTCTCTGGATATGTGCGCCAAATTATACGCGGATAGAAAACATGGAAGAGATCGTCCATGCTTTGGAAACCGGAAAAGGGGAGCTTGTTGGAGTGGCTTGCGAAAAACCTCTTGGCCGCAATGTCCAGGAGGCCCGGAAGATGCTTGAGCTGGCCGAGAAGGCCAACTTGCTGGATGGATACCTGGAGGATCAAATCTTTCAGCCGGGAGTCCAAAGAGGGAAGGACCTCATCTGGACACGAGGAGCGGCACTGACAGGGCGGCCCTATCTTGCCCGCGCGGCCGAGGAGCACAGCGGGCCACATATGCCCTGGTTCTGGGAAGGAGAACTGCAGGGGGGCGGCGTGCTTAATGATATGATGTGTCACTCTGTCGAGGAGGCGAGATTTATGCTGACCCCGCCAGGGGCAGCACGCGATGTCCTAACTCCTGTTAAAGTTACGGCGCATATGGATTGTCTGAAATGGCAGAATCCGAAATATGCACGAGTCCTTGCTGAGAATAGCAACGGAAAACTGGATTACCTCAACCGGCCGGCAGAAGACTTTGCCCGGTCTTTGATCGAATACAAAGATGAGGATGGAGAGACGCTCATTGTTGAAACCACGACCTCATGGTGTTACGTCGGGGCGGGCCTACGGCTAACCCTGGAGCTGCTCGGTCCAGAATATTCCCTCGCGATCAACACCCTGGATTCCGGAGTGAACATCTTTTTCAGCCGGAAGGTTCATGGAGAGACAGGGGAAGATCTTGTTGAAAAACAGAACGCAGAGATGGGGCTCATGCCGATTGTCTCCAACGAAGCTGCTGAGTACGGGTATGAGGGGGAAAATCGCCATATGGTGCAGTCCTTCCTGGCGGGCAAGCGGCCGATGGAAAATTATAGCGACGGGCTCAACGTCACAGAGCTCCTGATGACCGCCTACAAAAGTGCCGAAGAGGAAAAAACGATTCCCTTCCCTCCTCCGGACCTGGAAACATTTATTCCAGCCGTGGCCAGGGGGGAATGGAATCCTAAGAAAAGATAATGGATGGAGGAGGAACAATGAAAAAAGGTTATGGCGTATTCCTTGTTGGGTTTTTATTATTGACTTGTCCGGGGCATTTTCAAGCTTCAGGTATCGCAGGAGAAATAGATTACAAGGAAATTCGGATAAAGGAGTTTCCTTTTGCCGTGCAGTGCTACAGCTTTAGACGGTTTACATTTATGGAAACCCTTCAGAAGGTCAAGGACTTAGGATTGAGGTATCTCCAACCCTATCCGGGACAGAAATTTAGTGCCGAGCAGCCCGGCGTGCCTTTTAATCACAACCTCAGCCCGGAAAACATTAAGCTGGCAAAAGGGAGACTTAGAGAACTCGGGCTGTCCCTTGTCGGATATGGAGTTGTGGGCTTTAAAAATGAAGAAGCGGAGATGCGAAAAGTTTTTGATTTTGCGAGAGAGATGCGCATCCCCACCATTGTCACGGAGCCGGAATTTGACGACTTTACACTGCTGGAAAAGATGGTCAAAGAGTACCGTATCAATATCGCTATTCACAACCATCCTGCCCCCTCTAAGTATGCCCGGCCGGAAGCGGTTCTGGCAAATGTTAAAGGACGTGACGAACGCATCGGAGACTGTGCAGACACTGGGCATTGGATGCGGACAGGAATCAATCCTTTAGAGGCGCTAAGGCAACTCGAAGGCCGCATTATCGATGTTCATCTAAAGGATTTGGACGTATTTGGAGAAAGGCGGGCCAGGGATGTTCCCTACGGACAGGGAAAAGCCAATATCAGAGATATTATGGCAGAGCTGACACGGCAAAATTTTGCCGGGTACATCACTATCGAATATGAAAGCGAGCCCGACAATCCCTCAGAGTCTATAAAAAAGGGGCTCGAATTCATAGACAGCATCACCTACTATAAACACCGATTTCCACAGTCCTTTTAAGCGTCATGAGTAAGCCGACCTCCCT
>CAZEWV010000071.1:7758-10010 GCA_964516025.1 uncultured Eubacteriales bacterium | reverse complement strand
TGTTTGTCAAATTCGGTTTAAAGAGTTTAGAAAATGTCTCCAACCTGGGTTTGAAGCAGCTCATGGATATCTGCCAGCTGAGCGGTAAAAAAGTGTCTGTTGGAGATGTGGGTTTCAGAATTGGGCCCCGAATAAATGCCGCCGGACGAATGGGAAAAGCTGATTTAGCTGTCCGTCTTTTCTTCTCTAAAAATGTTGAGGAATGCCGGGAGCTTGTTCGGGATCTTGACCAGTTGAATTCGAAAAGACGACAAGTCGAAAACAAAATATATTCTCAAGCCTTGATGGAAATAGAAAATCGATCGCTTGAAAAAAAATATAAAATATTTGTTTTGGGGAGTGAGAACTGGCATCGAGGGGTTATCGGTATTGTGGCTTCTCGGTTAAAAGAACTCTTTCATCGTCCGGCCCTCCTTTTTGCTTTGGAGAATGGAAAAGCCCTTGGATCGGGAAGAAGCATCAAGGAATTTTCCCTTATTGATTGTCTGCATGAAAACAAGAGGTTTTGCCTCAATTATGGAGGTCATACTCTTGCCGTAGGGTGCGAGCTTACGATTGAGAATATGGATGCTTTCCGTACAGCAGTCACCGCTTATGCAGGATTGAAAATATCCGATGAGGATCTGAGGAGAAAGATTGTCGTAGATGCCCTCATCCATTTCGATCAAATTGATTCCGGATTTCTGGATTACCTGTCCATTCTCTCTCCCTTTGGTGCTGGAAATCGCAAACCCATATTTATGACCCAAAAGGCCGAAGTGCTCTTGGAACCAAAAAAATTACAGGGAAAGCACAGTAAATTTTTGCTCAAACATTCTGGAAGAATGTTTGAAGCTTTAGGATGGGGAAGAGGAGATTTGGCTGATACAATCCATAAGGGAGAATATGTAGATATCGCCTACTCGCTCCAAACTTCTGTGTACTTGGGAGAAGAAAAGCTTAATCTCTCTCTTGAAGATATGAAAAAATCCACATAGCCCTGCAGATCGAATAAGAGTATAATAAAAAGGGTGTCTTCTTTCTCCATTGAGGAGCTATGGCCAACATAAAACATAACCTTGCTCGATTTCTCAAGCTTGTAATAGGGGGATTTCTTTTGGTTATTGTTATGGTCATAGCTGTTAATTTTATAAAGTATTCCAACCGGAGACCGGAGGTTAAACGTATAGAGAGTGAGGACCCTCCCGAAAAAACGGAAAATATGAAGAGGGGCGAATTTTTTGAGGAGAAAGGAGGCAAAATAACGCTGGACGGAAAGTTTGCTGAGCAGTTTGTCGATGAAGAAGGGCTGCTTCATGCTGTTGGAAATGTTCAGTTTAGATACAGAGGTAAATATGAACTTTATGCTGATGAGATCGTTTACGACCAAGAGTGGACTCATTTTCTTTTGAAGGGGAAAGCAAAAATCCGCTATGAGGAAGCGATCCTTGAGGGTTCTTTTTTAGAATACGATAGGACAGCAGGTATTTTCAAGACAGATGAAAACGCGTCCTTTTCTTCAGAACGAATTACGGGATTTGCCAAAGAGATGATCTATTTCGAAGAAGAAGAACGACTCGAGCTCAAAGGCCAGGTCTATCTGGAGTTAACAACGCGCTTGGATTCTTCGTCGCCAATGATTATAGAAGGAGAAAGATTTGCGTATCTGAGAGCCCTTAAAAAAGGGCAAATGGAAGGCGGTGTGAGTTTTTCTCAGGGGAAGAGCCATGGTACAGCTGACTCGGTAGAATTTGAATTATTTCCTGAAGAAGAGCACGTGCGGTCCGTGCTTCTCAAGGGAAATGTAGTGGGAACGATTGTTGAAGATGGAGACGGGAGGATAGAGCGTCATGTCGAAGCTGATGAAGTGAAACTGCGTGCCTTTCTTAATTTTCCCAAGATCCATGCCATCGAAGCTGAGGGCCACTGCTTCTTTACATTCCTTTTTCCCTCTGGAAATTCTCAACAGGGGGAATCAGAATCCCTGAAATTCATATTGAATCGGCAGGGAGGATTGAGAGAATTCCATGCTCTTGGAAAAGCGCGTTTAGTTGATGTGGATGGTGAAACAAAAGAGGAAAGAGTCGTCAAAGGGGATTCCCTTGTCATTGTTGAGACGAGAGAGGGCCTCCAGATCAAAGGAACCGACGAAAATAAAGCAAGCCTTTCTTCCAAAGATTATGAAATTTCAGCGAAGGAAATTATTCTAGATACAGAAAAAAACAATCTAGAAGCCACAGATCAAGTGAAGGTCATTTTAAATCCAGGGAGCG
>CAZEWV010000071.1:0-7658 GCA_964516025.1 uncultured Eubacteriales bacterium | reverse complement strand
AAAAACAATCTAGAAGCCACAGATCAAGTGAAGGTCATTTTAAATCCAGGGAGCGGTGAAAACGCCATGGGTTTCTTTTCGCAAGATAAATCTATTTTCATTACAGCCGATAAAATGAGATATTCTGCCGAACAAAAGCGTTTTTTATTTACAGGAGGAATAAAGAGTTGGCAGGAAAAAGAAATCTTAATCACCGAGGAATTGTCTGTCGATCAGAGAACGGGGAAGATAGAATGTGTTGGGCAGGTAAAATCGATTTTTACGTATGAATCGAAAAACAGCCAGGATCCAGGGAGAGTGGAAATTTCTGCCCAAACAATGAGCTATATTCCGGAGGAAAATTCCATCATTTTCAGTGGTGGGAGTGGTGTGTGTTCCCTTAAGGTTAGAGAGGTCAGGATGACGTCCCAATCCATCAATATCCATCTTGGAGAGGGACAAGGAAAGATGCAAAAATTCCTTGCAAAGGGAAAAGTGATCATTGCCCAACTGCAGTCAGAAGGCAGGGGAGAAGAGGCCCATATTGATGTGGAAAATGAAACGATTGTTCTGCTCGGAAATCCGGTTTTAATCGACAAAGACAAAGGTAAAATCGAGGGTGACAAATTGACTTTTTTTATAGCCGATGATAGAATCACAGTTGAAAATCAAGGACAAGAAAGATCACTTACAGTCATAAAGTCGTGAAAAATGAAAGATCACTTAGCTGCCGTTGGACTGGAAAAAAGTTTCGGTAAAAAGAAAGTCGTTGATGATGTATCTGTCTCAGTCAGAAGGGGTGAAATCGTCGGTCTCCTCGGGCCAAATGGAGCTGGAAAGACAACCACCTTTTCCTTGATTCTCGGTCTCATTGCTCAAGATGCCGGACAGATATTCCTGGATGAGGAGGAAATCACCGGGATTCCTATGTACTTGAGAGCCAGAAAAGGTGTGTGCCTCCTTCCACAGGAACCTTCCTCTTTCAGAAAGTTGAGCGTTACAGAAAATTTAATGGCCGTAAAGGAGATCACTCGGGATTTTTCTTCGAGAGAACACGGAGATCTGGCCGTTATTCTTGGAGAATTTGGATTAGATAATCTGACCGAATCCAAGGCTTATACTCTTTCTGGAGGAGAGAGAAGACGCTTAGAGATAGCCAGGGCATTGATCATGAACCCGATTTTCATTCTCTTAGATGAGCCTTTTACAGGTATAGATCCCTTGGCCATCCTGGATCTGCAGGAGATCATTCTTTCACTAAAAAAGAGAAATATCGGTCTTCTCATCACAGATCACAGCGTCAGGGAGACTTTAAAGATCACGGATCGTGCCTATATCATAGATAAAGGTAGAATCTTAGAGGAGGGAACTCCAGAAGCGTTGATCTCCTCAGATTCGGTAAAAAAGAACTATTTGGGAGATGATTTTGATCTGGGAGATTGAGAAACCCTAGTGTTTCAAGAGCTGGACAATGGCCATCAAACAGCAACTTCAACAAAGACAGGTTCAAAAACTCATTCTTGCGCCTGCTCTTCAACAGGCCATAAAACTCCTGCCTTTGACGAATCTTGAACTCATTGAAATTATAGATGCGGAACTTTCCGAGAATCCAATGCTCGAAGTGGAAGAG
The DNA here is from genome assembly GCA_964516025.1 of uncultured Eubacteriales bacterium. Lineage (GTDB taxonomy): Bacteria > Acidobacteriota > Aminicenantia > Aminicenantales > Aminicenantaceae > JAUWVG01. The sequence continues at coordinate 6,049 of CAZEWV010000071.1, read as the reverse complement.
GAAACCATCGAGCAAAAAACGGATAAAGACAAACAGAGTGAAACAGAAGAAAAGGCTAGTCAACAGGATGGTGTGCCGGAGACTCAAGATAAAGATGTTGAAGCGGAAACAAAACGCACCGAGGACGAGGAGGATATCGAGTCCTATTTTCAGCAGTATTTTGATGATGGATTCCGCTCTTATCCTCAGGAAACCAGAGAAGCTCCACCTTTAGAGAATGTGGTTTCTAAAAGCATCACTCTTTGGGATCATCTCAATTGGCAGGCGGATTTAACGTTTGTTGATAGTAAAGAGAAAGAAATTGCACAATACATCATAGGAAACATCAACGAAGATGGTTATCTCATTGTTTCTCCAGAAGAAGTTGCAGCCACGATGGAAGCAACTTTAGAAGAAGTCGAGAGGATCCAAGACAAGATCAAAAGATTTGATCCTGTTGGAGTGGCTTGTACGTCGCTCAAAGAATCCCTTTTGATTCAGATGGATTATTTTGAGATCAGAAATCCAACAACGATCGCGATCGTTGAAAATTTTATCCATCTTCTTGAAAAGTCGGATTTTTCTCAGATAGCCAAACAGCTTGAGCTGCCGCTTTCAGAATTGAAGTCCCACATGGAGATCATTAAGGGATTAGATCCAGCTCCAGGGAGTAAATACAGTCAAGAGAGGACGAATTATATTGTGCCCGATATCATTATCAAAAAAGAGGATGGAGAATATAAGATAATTCTCAATGATGAGGGACTTCCCCGTTTAAAGATTAATGGTTTTTATAAAAATCTTCTGTCCCGGACTTCAAAAGATAACAAAGAAGCCCGTCAGTTCCTCAATGACAGGATGAAAAAAGCCTTCTGGTTTTTAAGAAGCTTGGATCAAAGGAACAAAACAATTTATAGAGTGTCCAAGTACATTCTTGAAAGACAGGAAAATTTTATCGATAAAGGTATTGATTATATTAAACCGTTAACCTTGATTGAGTTGGCACAGGAATTGGGAGTCCATGAATCAACTGTCGGACGTGTGGTGGCCAACAAATATATGATGACTCCACGTGGTGTTTTTTCTTTGAAATATTTTTTTCATAAGTCTTTATCCGGACATTTTGGAGAAGAAATTTCTTCCCTACGTGTTAAGGAAAGATTGAAAAAGCTTGTCGAGAATGAAGATCGAGAGCACCCTTTGAGCGATATCGAAATCGAAGAAATTCTAGCTAAGGAGGATTTTAATATTGCTCGCCGGACAGTGGCAAAGTACAGAAAACAGTTGAAAATTGATCCTTCCCATATCAGAAAGAGAAAGTATTGGATGGAGGAGAGTGAATGAAGATAACTTTTACTGCAAGACATACTGAGATATCTTCCGATATAAAGGAGTACTGCGAGAAGAGGTTGTTGTCCATCGAAAAAGTTCTTGACTATTCTGTGGAAGCAGATCTTATCCTTTCTGAAGAAAAATACAGACACAAAGCAGAAATAAATGTGAAAACCAAAGGAATGACTTTAAACACCGTAGAAGAAACTCAAGATATGGCCAGTTCTTTAAGTCTTGCCTTCGATCATATAGAGAAAAGAGTTAAAAAAGAAAGGGAAAAGCTGCGTGAAAAAAAGAGAAGAAGTATAAGACATATAAGAGAGGAACCGGATCTATCCGAGAGTGAAGAACAAAAAAAAGTTATCCGGAGTCGAAACTTTTCCCTGAAGCCGATGACTCTTGATGAGGCTCTTCTTCAATTTGAATCAAGCAAAATGGAAGCCTTTATTTTCAGGAGGTTTGAATCTGAAAAATGGGTGGCGTTGTTCCGAAGAAAAGATGGACATTTTGGTTTTATTGAGCCTGAATAAAAATTAACAAAGAGAGAGAAAAACGTGAAAATACAAAATTTATTGATGCAGGATATGATCCTTCCTGACTTGGAGTCTGAAGACAGAGCCGGTATTCTCAAAGAGATGGTGAACTATCTGAAAAAGAAAGATAAGATTTCGAAGGAAAAAGATCTCTACGATAGACTTTTGCAAAGGGAAAAACTTGGTAGTACAGCCATTGGAGATGGCGTGGCCATCCCTCACTGTAAGATGAAAGGAACAAAAAATCCTATCGTTATGCTGGCCATTTCAAAAAAGGGAGTTAACTTCCATTCTCTCGATGGGAAACCGTCACATATTTTTTTTCTTGTAGTTTCTTCACCGGATAATCCAAGTTTAAATCTTCAGATTCTCGCATCGATCGCACATCTTGTTCGAAAATCAAATTCCTTGCTCAAAAAAATCCTGGATGCCAAAAGTATCAATACCACATTGGACATAATCCGTGAGGAGGAAGAAAAGCTAGATGGATAGAGAGGAAGATATTTCCACTCAGGTCACTATTCCCGGGGGTTTGCTTCAAATGTTTGGTTTGGGGGTGCTTATTATCGGAGACAGTGGAATCGGCAAGAGTGAATGTGCTCTGGAGCTCATTTCCCGCGGCCATCTGTTTGTTTCGGATGATGTGACGTGTTTTGTTAAGGAGGGCAGCAAAGAACTGCTTGGATCTGCACCTGAGTTCAGCAGGAATTTCATGGAAATCCGCGGCCTGGGGATCATCAATATCAAGGAAATTTTCAGCACAAAATCCCTTTGCAGCCAGACAAAAGTGGATCTAGTAATCAAACTCAAAAGGTGGGAAGAAGGGAAAGAGTATGACCGCCTAGGCCTTGAATTTCCTGATGGCTATGAAATATTAGGGCAGAAAGTGTCTCAGATCATTATTCCTGTCGCCCCAGGTAGAAGTATTGCGACACTCATCGAAGTGGCCTGCAAGGTTTATCTTTGCCGTCAAAACGGGTATCATGCTCCTAAGGAGCTCATACAGAGGCTGGATCAAGTCTTGTCTCAAAAATCGAATACTTAGAGGGGACAAAAGTGAAGGATGACAAATTTTTGATCATCACTGGGGTCTCCGGCTCGGGGAAGACCGTAACCAGTCGTTTTCTTGAGGACCTGGGATTTTACTGCATGGATAATCTTCCCTCCAAGCTCATTCTCAGTTTTGTCAAACTCTGGAGAAAAAAAGAGGTGGAAATTGGAAAAGTGGCCATTGTCGTTGATGTGCGGGAATCCGGATTTTCTACTGAATTTGCGAAGGTCTTAAAGTCTATCCGCGAGAAAATCTCACCGCATGTTTTATTTCTTGAGGCCTCTGATACAGTTTTAATCAAAAGATTCAGTGAAAGCCGGCGGCCTCATCCTCTGTCGAGAGGAAGATCCGTTATGGAAGCTGTGGCCCTAGAGAGAAAAAGGATCGCCGAAGTCAAGAATCTGTCCGATGAAGTTATCGACACGTCCCAAATGAGTATTATCGAGCTCAAGAAATTATTGATGCACAAATATGCCAAAAAACGCTCGAATAAACTTCAGGTTATGATTGTCAGCTTTGGATATAAATACGGAATCCCATTAGATTCTGACCTTGTCTTTGATACTAGGTTCTTGCCCAATCCTTTTTATATTGATGGATTGAAGGATAAAACGGGAAAGAGTTCGGCGGTCAAGGAGTACATCCTCAATTCTGAAGAAACTAAAAAATACCTGGTGGAACTTTTTCGCCACATAAATTACCTTATGCCTAAATTTTTCGAAGAAAGAAAGACAAATTTAACAATCTCCCTCGGATGTACGGGAGGAAAACACCGGTCGGTTGTTCTGGCCGATGTACTCAGATATCATTTGAAAGATAAGAATTATTCTGTCAGAGTTAACCACCGCGACCTCTATAAATAAATCTGTCCTGTCACAACTCCTTCCATAAAAAACTTAAGTTTCATGGATTAAAATGGTAAAATGAAATGACTCTTTGTGAAAATGACACCTTTTCGTGCACATAGAGAAGGTGGCAAAATATTGAAGCGAGTGTTAAGCGAAAAAAAATGATTGGCGGAATTATCGTTTCTCACGGCAAACTGGCTGAAGAGCTTCTGAATGCACTGAATATTATCCTTGGAGAAGTGGTCAATATTGATGCTATTTCTATTGGATGGTATGATGATGTGGAAGAATCGAAGAAAAAAATTAATCAAAGCTTGCAGACTGTCAACAAGAAGAATGGTGTGCTTATCTTCACCGACATGTTTGGGGGGACGCCATCTAATCTCAGTTTCAGTTTCATAAAGGATAACCAGATTGAAATCATTACCGGAGTTAACCTCCCCATGCTCATAAAATTTGCCTCTCTCCAGCGAAGCAATAATCTGAAGGCTGTAGCAAAAAAAGTTGTGGAGCAGGGCAAAAAAAACATCCATCTTGCGAGTGCGCTTCTAAACTCAAAAAATTAGTTCTGTTCACAGCCATGATCAAAAAGAAAGTCACAATTATAAATAAATTGGGTTTACATGCGAGGGCGGCGGTGAAGTTTGTCAATCTTGCCAACCGATTCACTTCTTCGGTAAAGATTGAGAAGGGTGGAAATAAGATCGACGGGAAGAGTATCCTTGGGATATTGACTCTTGCGGCTGTTCAAGGAACTGAGATTTCTCTTTGTGTTTCAGGGATAGATGAACAATCCGCTATGGAGGCACTCGTCGCTCTTATTTTGGATAGGTTTAATGAAACAGAGTAGTAAAAATGGAATATATTAGATTAAGAGGAACCGGTGTTTCACCTGGAATTGCGGTTGGCGAAATCTTCCTTAAAGAAAAAGTGATTTTCACAACCCGAAAAGAGGTTATTTCGAAGAATCAAATCACGGGAGAACTGGAACGACTGAGAGAGGCCTTTGAGAGAACGGGTGCACAGCTTTTTTCGTTAAAAGAAGAGATAAGAGAAAAAATTGGGGATGAGCATGCATTCATTTTTGATGCTCATTTAATGATTCTCAAAGACAAGTCTTTGTCACAAAGTATGAAAAAAATAATACAAGATGAAGGATGCCGAGCCGAATGGGCCATATCTCAAGTTCACCAGAAATATGCGAAGCTTTTTGACTCTATTGAAGACGACTATTTCAGACAGAGGCAATCTGATGTCTCTGACGTTATGTCTAAAATTTATCTGAATCTCAAACCCACTCAAAAAGTGGAAAAGGATGATCAAAAGGAAAAAATCCTTGTCGCTCACGACCTTCTTCCATCGGAAGCAGCCACGATTTTGAGTAAGGGAAAGGTCCTTGCTGTTGCACTCGAGATGGGAGGAACGACGTCTCATACGGCCATTCTTGCCCGGTCTTTAAATATCCCTGCTGTGATGGGTGTGCGGAACATCACGAAAAAGGTGAAAGCTGGGGACTGTCTCATTGTCGATGGAACCGATGGAGAGGTCATTATCAATCCTCCTTTGGCCATAAGGAAAGAATTCTCCAGCAAAAAAAACAAATACGAGGATTATCGAAGAGAACTCAAGAAAACAGCAAAACTTGAATCAAAAACATTGGATGGGGTTTCTTTTCTTCTCTTCGCTAACATCGAGCTTCCTGAGGAAGTCGCCACGGCCTTTTCAATGGGAGCCGAAGGGATCGGCCTCTTCCGGTCGGAATTTATCTATCTACAAAGATCTTCTCTTCCTTCAGAAGAGGACCATTTTCGAATCTACTCACGGATTGCAAAAAAAGCCCATCCTTTTCCTGTTTATATCCGAACTATCGATGTCGGAGGGGACAAAAATTTACCTCAGTTAAAAATAGAAAAAGAACCCAATCCGGCTCTGGGTATGAGAGCCATCCGGTTTTCACTCTGGGACAGGGATTTATTCAAGATTCAGCTCCGGGCGATACTCAGAGCGAGCACTCTAGGGAATGTCCGGATTCTCATCCCTATGATCACGGAAATCGAAGAACTCGCAGAGTTAAACATTCTTTACAATGAAGTCAAAGACGATCTCCGGTCCAAAAAAATTGCTTTTGATCCCCATGTCCCGTTGGGCGCTATGATTGAAGTCCCGGCGGCCGCTGCGATTGCTGATTTGTTGGTGAAGGAAGTGGATTATTTGAGTATAGGGACCAATGATCTTATCCAATATTATCTGGCTGTAGATAGATCCAACGAGTTTGTCTCTTATCTGTATAAACCCTTCCATCCAGC
>CAZEWV010000070.1:6958-10086 GCA_964516025.1 uncultured Eubacteriales bacterium | reverse complement strand
CAGATGCGAGGCATCGGTCCATGAAGCTGTGGTTGTCCACCGCGAACCGTCCCAACCTAACCCGGATCGTAACGAAGCAGATGTGGTAAGATCGGTTTGCCCCCTTGGGGTAAAAAATACTGACATTTGATATAAACAGGCCAATAAAGAAAGTGATATTCACGGATATTGCGGAAAATCATGCTATCAAGTTGATATCATTGAAGTCAAATGAAGGTGTCGGCAGTTTTTATGAGTAATTCAGGGGATTATGCTGCTTCAAGTTCACGGAGAAGTTCTGCAATGAGGTCCTTAACTTTCACGATCTCTTTGATACGGTAAGCATTCTGCCCGCAGAAAATAAGACCGTGGTCGACATCGCCAAAATACGAGTTGAGAAGAGCCAGAGCGATGCAGTATTTCGCTTCACTGACTTTACAGAGGGTCAGGCACCGGTAGGGGCAAGTGACCTTTAGCTTCCCTTTAATCTCTATGTCCTTGAGAAACTTGTTATGGATGGCCCGTCCCGGCATGCCGACAGGGCTTTTAATAAGGACAATAGCTTCCTTGGTGGCATTAAGGTAGGCCTCTTTAAATTCCTGAGAAACTCCACACTCCTCAGTGCATACAAAACGTGTGGCCATTTGGACACCTGAAGCACCAAGAGAAAGCATCCTCGCAATATCTTTTCCGGTAAATATTCCACCTGCCGTGATAACAGGAATTTTTTTTCCGTATTTGTCTTCAAAAGGTTTTATGGTCTCTAAAACCTCGGGCAGGAGAATATCGAGGGAGTACTTTTCCGGTTCCTGGAGCTGCTCCATAGAAAATCCAAGGTGTCCCCCGGCCAGGGGGCCCTCAAGAATCAAGGCATCGGGAATTCGTGCGTGTCGTTTATCCCAAGATTGGAGAATAAGCCTGGTGACTCTTGCGGAGCTCACGATAGGAAGCAAATTCACTGAAGGGTCCGGGACAAGGACGGGTAGTTTCATGGGGAGCCCGGCGCCAAAAATGATGATTTTAATGCCTGCCTTAACAGTAGACTTGATCATATCATCAGCATTGCTGAGCACACCCATGACATTGACGGCAATATGGCCATCTGTCAAACTCTTTGCTTTTCGTATCTCCTCCACCAATGATTCCCGGGAGACCTTTTCAAAGTCTTTTGCTCCGGCATTTATATCTCCCAGACCAACACTCGCGATGGTTCCAATCCCCCCCGTATTAGCCACGGCCGCAGCAAGTGAGGAGAGAGAGACTCTTACGCCCATGCCTCCCTGCAAAATCGGGATGTCAGCAGTGATTGAGCCAATCTTTAGTTTTGGAATTTCCATATTGTGTTTCCTAAATTTTTTCAGGAAGGACAATCAAGCAAATAATAAAAATGTATTATGAAGCCACCAGAAAAGAAATACAACGATTTCTTTTATTTTATACTCGTTATTTATCTCCTTATTTTTTGGGCTAGTTTCCTTCAATGCAGTAAAGATTTTTGTACCCACGCAGGAATAGCTGATTTCCGACAACAACGGGTGAAGAGTTAAAATTGTCATCCAACTGGTTTTTTGCCAAAACTTCAAACTCGGAGCCGTGTTTGATCACGTAGGCCACCCCTTTTTGCCCAAGGATGATGATCGCGTTGTTGGCTATGACAGGGGATGTAAAAATATTTCCCATGCCTTCGAGTCTCTGATTGCTGTAAATGGCCTCCCCTGTTTTTGCGTCAAAACATGAGAGAATCCCATTATTGCTCTTGAGAAAATACAGGTGGTCTTCGAAGATAAGAGGTGAAGGCGTATAGGGTGTATCTTTATCAAATTTCCAGATGATGGTATCAGTATCGGTGATGTTCCCCTTGGCCTCTGACAGTCGAATGGCCAGCAGCGCATTGCCCCGGAAACCGGTCATAATATAGACAATTCCATTGGCTTCGACCGGCATAGGGATGGCGTTTGCCGTCATCCCGTCACACTCCCATATCAACTCTCCAGTAGCCAAATCGTAGCTGCGGATTAGTCCTGATGCACTTGTGATCACCTGAGGTTTTCCATTGTTTTCGACAATAAAAGGCGAGGCCCAGGAGGTTCCCTCATCCCGGTCGACTTTCCAGATGTCCTTTCCCGTTTTTTTATCTATAGCAACGATGAACGATTGGCCCTCATGGTCCCATGTGACAACAATTTTATCGCCATAAAGAGCAGGAGAGCTGCCTTCACCAAAATTCATCCTTTTATTCAATTGGCCAAAATTCCGTTCCCATTTGACACTGCCCTTCATGTCCAGACAATACAGTCCCCGGGAACCAAAGTAGGCATAGATAAACTCGCCGTCTGTAAAAGGCGAATTTGACGCCCAACTACCGAACTGGTGTGTGCCTTCCTGGGGCCATTCTTCCTTGACGGTTGTTTGCCACAGGACTTTCCCATCACTCCTGTTAATGGCCATAACGATAAACTTGTGGATTTTTGTGGTCCGCGTTGTGGGCATCCCCCGGCCGCGTTGGGCCCCTCCCTCCTGGACTTCCGGTTTACCTTCTTTATCGGTCTCAACAGCCGAGGAAACAAAAATTTGATCTCCCCAAATGATGGGAGTGGAATGGCCTTTTCCGGGAATGGCGATTTTCCATTTGATGTTTTTACTCTCACTCCATTCGAGGGGGAATTTTCCATCGGGCGAAACACCATTGGCCAATGGCCCCCGCCACTGCGGCCAGTTTTTTTCGAAATCCGGGGAGTTTTCAAAAGCCAAAATGAGGCTTGAAAAAACAAATAGAACACTCAACATGAAAACTGATTTTTTCATTCTTTTTGGTCTCCTTCTATCAAATATTTATTTCTATTCTTCGATGCAGTACAAATGTGTCGAAGTCCGGATGAAGAGCTGGGATCCCGACACTGCGGGAGACGCCAGGGTATAGGTGCCATCAAGCTCATTTGTCGCGAGAAGTTTGAATTCCTTCCCTACTGAGACAATAGATGTCACCCCTCTTTCGTTAATAATATAGAGTTTCCCATCCGTAAGAATCGGTGAGGCACTCACGATGGCTTCGGTTGTAGCCTCCGGTCCCCAGATCGGTTCTCCTGTTTTTGCATCCAGACACGTCACCAGTCCTCTGTCATCGACCATGTAAAAATATTTGCCGTCAC
>CAZEWV010000070.1:0-6858 GCA_964516025.1 uncultured Eubacteriales bacterium | reverse complement strand
TCCAGACACGTCACCAGTCCTCTGTCATCGACCATGTAAAAATATTTGCCGTCACTAATCGGTGAGGGAACATCGGGGCCGGCGGCGCCTTCATATTTCCAGATAAAATGGCTCTCTGTGATATCTCCCGTCCCTCCGACCTTTAGAGCCAGAAGGGGCTTTTTCCGAGTGGGTGCATAAATTATTCCATCCACAATGATGGGAGTGGGAACGACGCGGTAATTGGACCGTTTCAAGGGATTTGTTCCACTCGCACGCCAGATCTCTTTACCCGTTTTAAAATCATGGCCCGTGACATAATCTCCTCCCGAGATAACAATCTGAGTCTGGCCCTTGTGTTGGAGAACAACCGGAGTTGTGTAAGCGTCGGGGGATTCTCTTTCCGCATCGGTGGGACGCTCCTGATGCCAAAGGACATTCCCGGTCTTTGCCTCATAGGAAACAACATAGGACGGATCATCTGTGCGCATACCGTGTAGAACCTCGACAATGAGGCTCCCCTCATGCAGCAGCGGCGAGGATCCGTACCCCCAATTGTGACCAAAGGGATCGTAGTCCTCTTGAAGATTTTTTTCCCAGATCGATTTTCCATCCATATCAAAACAAATGACTTTGCCAGTGCCGGTTACGACCCACACGTGTTGACCATCTGTCACAGGAGATGGCGTCGCATCATTTTGTTTGTTGTGTATCTCGTTCTTGTCGTCCAGCTCTCTCTGCCAGAGAACTTTTCCATCCGTTTTGGAAATACAGAACAAGAAAAGTTTCGATCCACCGGGCTCCCGTCTGGGTCTCCTGCTTCTCTTCCGGCTCTGGGTTTGTTCTTTCAGAGCGGGCTTTTCAGCCGGTCCAGGTGCTGGTTTGGGTTCGGCTTTTGATGGAGACGTTATAAATATCCGGTCTTCCCAGATAATGGGGGTGGCTGCACTCCATGATGGCAGTTCTATCTTCCAGACTATATTTTCAGTGAGGCTCCATTTCATGGGGAGGTTTGCAGCATCACTGATCCCGTTGTGGAGCGGTCCTCTCCAGTGAGGCCAATTTTCTTCGGCCAAAGCGACGCCAAGCATAGCCACCATCAAGGTCAGTGTTAAAAGTAGTCTCTTCATGGTATTCCTCCTGAATGTCCAAATTTTATGATACTTTCTATTTAGACGGAAATTAATCCTATTCCTTCCTTAATGCGGGCGAAAGATCTTCTTTTGTGGCCATTTTCGCCGCCAAGTACGTCCACATCCCTCCGTTGAGACCGACAATAACAAATATGATAAAGATAGTAAGATAAGGGATTTCTGCACCCGGTGTCAACAGCGATGGGAGCGTAGCCAGCAATGCCGCGAATAGCCCAAGGAAAATACCGGCTGTCAAGAGTGCAAAGTGTTCAGATAATACGATGGCCTGAACCGATTTTCTGGAAAAGCCGACAGCACGAAGGAGCGCCAATTCTCCCTTTCGTTCCTTGATATTGCGCCAAACGACAATTCCCAATCCGACACTCCCCAGAAGCAGACCAAAGCTGCCGAGAATAAGAAATATGGACAGATATGTATTCTGGACCGCGTTGAACTCCGCCAAACGAATGGTCGTGGAAACAATATCCAGACCTAAATCCTGCATGGCCCATGCTAACTCATCGGCAGCACCTTCCTCATTCTTTTGGGAAATGTCGGCAAGAAATATTCTGTAGCCGCTTATTGACGGATATTTCTGAATAAGGGCCTTTTCTGAAATGATGATATTCCCCTGAAAAATGGAATTGGCCAGGCCCCCAACCAGTTTAAGCTGATAGGTTTGTCCCTCTTCATCCACATAGGTCAACGTGTCTCCTACGGATTTGCCCAATCCCCAAACAATCACAGACAAATCGGCGACGGCCGGCACAAAACCATCCGGCAAATTGTCTTCTAGAACAGACCAGGGATTCTCCGGATCGACATCATCTGTTTTTTCTGCAAAAGTGAAAGCCCCTCTTTCCACAAGTTGTTGGGGAACGACACCAATCAGTTGTGGATTTGTGACTTGGTTGAGATTCAGGCAGCTTGCATCATCGCCTTCTTTTACGCGGAATTGGACATAGCTGATGTCTTTGGAACCCAAGCGTTCCAATCCGTAAAACTGCTGTCCTTTTGAACTGTTTAGATCATAGAGAATAGGAAGTGAGCTTTCCCCATAGAGAGAGAATCCCCCTGTTCCGGAATCTCTTCGGTCGGCATCTTTGAGAGAATTGAGCCGGTTGGCCCCCACCGTAAACACGATGAACAATCCTGAGGCTAAAAGCCCGATAAGAGTGACGCTGCGCAGGCGATTTCTGGCATTATTCCGGATACCGATGCTTAAAAGACTGAGTCGGGCAGGTTTTGCCTTACGGCCAATCCTTAACAGCAGGGCATTCGTCAGCGCCATCCCTCCTATCAGCAGCAGAGTTCCCGAGATAAAAAACACGGCAAAAACCTGATCTCCAGAGCCAAAATCTGATAAAATCATGAAAAGACAGACCGCCATCACACACGCCAATCCAAAAATAACACTTTTTCTCGGTCTTTTTCTGCCCAAACTTTCTATCTTTGCCTGGCCTCTCTGCAAAGCCGTGACAGACTGCCCAATCTGTCTCCTCGTCACCAGCCAAATCGTTAAAAAAGCCACCAAACTCCCCACCAACACGCCGAAAAAGATGGACATTCCATTGAGATGAATGTGGAGTGTTGATGTCCCCACGGCTGACTTCCAGATAGTTTTAAGCGCCAAAAGAACGGCCTGATTATAGATCACTCCGACAACACTTCCCAAAAGACTTCCGATTGTTATCAGTAAAGCGCCTTCAAGAAGCACCAGACGTCTCACGATCTTTTTAGAAAATCCCAGAGCTAAATAGAGGCCGTTTTCTTCTGATCTTTTTTCCGTATTAAACACAAATAGTAATCCCGTCAACAACAACGCAGCCAAAACAATAAAAAAACTCAATCCCAAAAAGAGCTGGGAAAAACTCACAGATTGTGAAGATGCCTGGAAACCATCCTCTTTTACCGTCTGAAAAATAAATCCAAGATTAGCCGGATCAAACGATTCTTTTAAACTATTCTCGACAATATCTTTTTCCAATCCCGGAAACCGAATGGCGGTGACATTTCCAAACCGGTTGGTCCACATTTCTTGAGCCGCATCCAAAGAGACAAAGGCTTTAGGTGTTCCTCCGTAGTCGTCCCAATAGTCCTCATCCTTATCACGAATTTTGTCCAGATCGATGGGTATCCCCGGATTCCAGTCACGGCAGTTGTCTTCGCCGGCCAATCCCGGGAAATCGGGCAGCAGATCTTTATCCGCATATATACCCAGGAGGGGAACGATGTCTTTGACCCTGAATGTGGAAATTTTCTCCTTCAATTCACGTCTTTGGCCAAGAACATAATAGGTCAACTGGATCTGATCCCCCACTTTGGCGGAGATATCCGCAGACAGCCATTCATTAATGATAATGCCCTTATCGTCTAATTCAGACAGGATTTGAGGGGAACCGGGCGCAGAAACAAAGGAGTAGGGCGTCGCCTTGTTTCCAAACCGTATTTCATTGACAAAATAAGTCAGAACAGGCTGAGCCTTGGGAAAAAGACGTAGGGCAGTCTCCATTGCAGAAGAATCCAGAAAGATGCGATTTGATCTGAGCTCTAGGATATTCCGCCCGAACAGCTGCCGCACCTCCAGGCCCGCATCATCCAGTGTCCACTTCTTTTTAAAGGCCTCATTAACTGTGAGAATGTCCAGCGGGCTGCCTTTTCGTTCCGCCACCAGCAGGACATTCGCCCGGTTATCCAATCCCATTTCCTGAGATAAAAAAGAGAGCGACACAAACACGGTTAAAGGAGCGACCTGATCCGCCCTGAGATGAAACCGTCCAAATTCTGCATCCGAAACAACGGTTTTTATCCTGAAACGTCTTGCCAGCGAAGTGTCTGTATCCAATGCCAGAGGGGCATCCTTTGGCATGGCATCCAGCTTTTCAGCACGGAGCAGGATCTCATCTCCTTCCCGTACTCCCAACCGATCAGCCAGATAACGGTTGATAATGGTTTCATCGGAAGAGATAGAGCCATAGATGTCTTGACTATCGCCGAGCAAACCAAAGCGGGCATCCACCCCTAAAACTTGAATGCGATTGACCCTGCGCGCTCCCCCGTCAGCAATAGCCATTCCTCTTGTTTGAAGCAGTGGGGCGACATTTGTATTGAGAGCTTTCGAGAGATCATCTGCCAGTTGAGTCCGGAAAAATCGATCTCCCGAAGACAGAGCAAATTCAGTTTTTCCGAGTCTGTCAAACACAATCTGTCGAAGGCTGTAACGGACAGAATCTCCAATGACAAAGGCTCCGACCAGGATGGCCGTACTGACCATCGTTCCCAGCACAACCCATCGATGCGTTCGGCGGTAATGGACCAGGCTTCGGAACACAAGCTTTCTGAAATTCATTTGATCATACTTGCTCTAATTGTCCATTCTGAAGGTTGTAGATTTTGCCCATAAACCGCGCAAGCTCCATCGAATGTGTGACCGTGATAAGGCTCACACCTTCTTCTCTATTTAAATCTACGAGGAGTCGGCCAAGGTTCTCAGAAGATTCTTTATCCAGGGAACCCGTTGGCTCATCCGCCAGGATTAATTTTGGCGTATTGATAAGGGCTCTTACGACGGCTATCCTCTGCAGCTCCCCTCCGGACAGCACAGCTGGGAAAAAGTCCATGCGATCTGTTAGAGAGACTTTTTCCAGCAGAGTTTTGGCCCGTCTCATCACCTCATTTTTGCTTTTTTTTATCCCCAAGGGAATTGTTGGGATTAAAACATTTTCCAGAACAGTGCACTGAGGAAGAAGATGATGGAGTTGGAAGATGAATCCAATTTCCCGGTTCCTGATTGCTGATACTTCTGAATCACCGAGATTGGCCAGGTTTTTCCCGGCAAAGAACACCTCCCCGGATGTCGGCCTTTCTAGAGCGCCTATGATGTTGAGGAGTGTACTTTTCCCCGATCCTGAAGGACCAACCACAGCCATGGACTCGCCCTGATCAATCTGAAAAGAGATGTCCTTCAGGACAGTCATCGCTCTCTCAGCTGCAGGAATCTTAAACGTTTTTTCTATTTTTTTTAGTTCAAGCAACATCGTCATAAATCCTCGCTATATTTTTGGCCATGGCATCCATGGAAAATCGTTCCAGAACGACACGATTTCCCAGGTCGCCCAGCTTTCGGACTCTTTCCGGGTCTCTAAGCAGGGAAGCAATGGCCCCGGCCAAGTGTTCACTGGTGTTCGGCTCGTATAGTAAGCCGCCGTTTGTCGCTTCGACAAATTCAGGATAACAGCCCACATTGGGCTGCACGACAGGAACTCCGGCCGCCAAGGCTTCGACCTGGTAGGCCCCGAAGGCCTCACCGCTGGGAACTGGGACGGAGAGCAGTGTCAGCGACTTGAGAAAATGGACGCGGCTGTCTTTTTCGAAGTCTTTAAAAATTTGGACATCCCGGGCAAATCCATTCTGAGTTATTTTTTTGATTTGGGCATTCACGAAAGATTTGTCATCGCTGGAATACCCTCCGGTCAGATGCAATCTTAAGTCTCCAAACCGGCTGTCTTTTTTAAGGTTGATAAAAGCATCCACCAGTATCCCGAGACCAAAATATTCTGACATCCTGCACAGATACCCTAAAACGGGAGGATCGAAAGGAAGAGGGGATTTCAAATATCCATCCAGGTTTATCCCCCCCAGGATCACTTTTATTTTATCCGCAGGAATTTTCAACTGTTTTTGAGACTTCTCTGAGTAATAACGGCTGGCAGTCACAAAAAGGTCGACATCTTCGGCCTTTTTTGCCATGAGATTCCACACTTGTTCCTGATAGGGTTCATCCATCAGATCCACCCATTCGTTCTCATCCTGGAGAGAACACACAATCCTGGCTCCAAGATCATCCTTGAGCTTGTGCGCTAATCCAAGGAGGAGGGCATTGGAGATATGGACGACATCGGGAGCAATTTCATTTTTAAGGAACTGGATAAGATGATCCAGCTCCGAAGCCTGCCGTCCCATTTCACCATGAAGCATGGAGAGTGTCATTTCCTCAAGTCCCGCTGCCCGGGTAGAGCCGGATTTTTTTGCCGCAAAATTCAGCAGAACATGGGAATCCATAATTCGCTCCAGCCACACTGGCGCATGCCTGTAAAAGGGCAGCTTTTCCTTTAGATAAACATTAATGGCCCCATAAAATACCGGAGTCCCGGTAATTTTATCGTTGCTGTCCAAATTTGACGGGAGGTACATGGGAACCCTCACAACATCATGCCCAAGAGCGAGAAGCGACTTAAGCAGTGCGTTATCTCGAAAACAATTTTGACAGTAAAATGACATGCCTGCTCCAGGAGTAATATAGACAATCTTCATAATTTTTCTCCGAATGCATAAACACGGCCATCTTCAGATCCGATAACAATGAAACCTCCTGCCACAGCAGGGCATCCGATGATAGCCGCTCCGATTTCATAAGACCAGATTTTTTTTCCATTCTTGAGGTTCACGATATAGAGCCGTCCATCTATCGACCCAAAAATAACCTTATCGTCCGCGATGACCGGTGAACCGTCTATCTCATCAAACGTCTGAAAATCCCATATTTTTTCCCCCAGCTCTCTGTCCACACAGTGCATATATCCATCACGGGAACCAATCACGACGCGGTCTTCAGTCACGGCCGGCGAAGAAAAAAATGGACCGGGATGCTCCTTGTCCTCGTATTTCCACACGACTTTTTCCTCAATAAGATCGATGGCCACCAATTGATTATCATAGTGGCCGAGATAGGCAAAATTGTCGACAA
>CAZEWV010000069.1:0-10128 GCA_964516025.1 uncultured Eubacteriales bacterium | reverse complement strand
ACAGAAGTGACGGTTCCGACCTCTTTGATGTCGATGTCCGACTCAAATCCCTCGATCTGTTGTTGAATAATTTTGCTTATCTCATCAGCCTTTATTTCCATTTTATACTACCCTTCTAAAATTTTTTCTTGGAGTTTTGTCAATGCTCCTCTAAGAGAGGCATCATAGACAATGTTTCCCTGTCTAAGGGAGACTCCCCCGATAAGATCGGGATCAATTTTATATTTTAAAAACACCGGTCGCTTCTCCATCTTCTCCAGCTTATCCGCCAGCACTTTTTTTTGATTCTCTGAAAGAGAAATGACCGAAGAGATTTCAAAAGAAGATATACCCTGCGATACGTTCCACATATCCGGTAAATCAAGAAGAATATCAGGGAGAAACTCAAGACGGCCGTTCTCAATCAAAAGAAGCAAAAATCGTTGGACCTTCGGATGATGGTCTCTATTTTTCAGGATTCCCTCACCTATGGCTTTCTTTCGTGAAGTAGGAAGAACTGATTTGAAGAGGACCTGCTGCAGTTCTTTTTGACTGGAAACAAATTTCTGGAAATCGAGTAGCTGCCCTGATATCACTCTAAATTCATCTTCATTAGAGATGGAGTTGACCAGGCCTCGCAAGTAGCGTCTGACGAGTGTTTTATTTTTCATAGAAATTCTCTAGTTTATCGATGGAGGAATCGATAAGGAGAGACTGTCTCTCAGGAGTCATTTTTGCTACGATATTTGTTTTTGCTAACTCGGTCGCTAATTCGGCTGTTTGTGCTCTTAACTCATGAAGCTTCGTTTTGTAAAACATCTCGATCTCTTGGCGAGCAAAATCCTTGATCCTCCCGGCCTCTTTCTCTGCAGTCTGGAGAATAGAATCCTTCCTTTTCTGTCCCTCTTCTTCAGCATCCTTTCTTATTTTCTCGAGTTCTTCCTTTAACTTTTGAAGGCGATCCAAAGCGTGCTGGTATTTCTTCTCGGTCTCCTCCCGCTCCTTCTTTGCTTCTTTTATTGTCGTGTCAATCTCCTGTCCCCGGCGTTCAAGAAAACTCATAAGGGGCTTGCGGAGCAGAAAACCCAATCCTCCAAAAAGAACCAGAAAATTCACCACTTTCCCAAAATAGCCAACAAGGGGAGATGCATGTGATTCTTCTTCCGGTGAGAAAAAAAGGAAAAAAGGAAGCAACAGCAAGATAATGAGGACTTTGTTCTCCTTGTTCATCAGTGCAGCAGCCTTTTTTCGATATTTTTAGCGAAGGTCTCGCTTTTTTCTTCCATTTCTTTGAAAATGGTCTTCATCTGTTCTTCCAGATCCGCTTTGCCTTTCTCCACCATTTTCTTCGACTCTTTGGAGACATCGGCGATCAGCTCTTCTCTTTTTTCTTGTGCCTCCTTCTCAAATGTTTTTCGGGAAGCCAATGCATCCATACGGGTTTTTTTTATCTTTTTTTCGATCTCGGAAAGAGCATGCTCATAGTCTTCCTGGGATTTGGCCGCCGCCATTTTGTTTTGATTGATGAGAGCGTCTCTCTCAGCCCTCACTTTCTGCAGAGGATTGAAAAAAACTTTCTTGAGCACAATTAGCAGGAGCCAAACCATGGCAAAAATGACGATTGAACTGATATCAATATCAAGCATTGTTTTTATATAAATTGTCTAATAAATTAGCCAAAAATTTAACATTTTTAAATGCAAAAAGCAAGCACTCTATCCCTTATGGTTAAAGCCATCCGGAAACAGTTTCTTTACTTCACCCACCAGGAAAAGTGAACCGGCAATAACCACAGTTTTTTGTTTGTTGGCTTCTCTGACAGCCCTCCGGACAGCCCTGAAAACATCAGATTCGAGGACCATTTTATTCCGGTATTTTCTAGTTCTTTTTTGGATCTCTTCTGGAGCGGCGGCACGAAAATAAGGGAATTGTGTCAGGATCACTTTTTCGGCAAGAGGGAAAAGCACATCAGCGATTTTTTCGATTTTTTTATCCCGCATCAGCGCAAAGACAAGAATGACCGGTGTGGAAATGGATTCCCGGATGTAGGCTTTTAAGGCCTGGGCACCCTCCTCATTGTGGGCCCCGTCAAGCAGAACAAGAGGATTCTCTGAAAAAAGCTCCAGACGCCCATCCCACCTGGCTGTCTCAACCCCACGGAGGATAAAGTTTTTCTTTAGATTCTTCCAAATACGGCTGAGGTGCTCTGCGGCAACTATGGCGGTGGCCGCGTTCTTTCCCTGATGGACTCCCAATAGACTCGGAGAAAAAGAGTACGTTCCCTTAGATGTCCGTAGAAGGAATCCAAAGCGAGGCCTCCCTCCATGCACCTGGAAACTGTCCTTCTTATCAAAGACATGAATGAATGGCGCTCCAAGTTCTTCGGCCCTCTTTTGGAGAACAGCTAAAGCTTCAGGATCTTCAGCACCACAGACAACAGGCACATCCGGCCTCATAATCCCGGATTTTTCGAAGGCGATCTGACCGGACGTTTCTCCGAGAGCTTTTTGATGCTCGGGAGAAATTGTGCAAATCACAGACACGAGAGGCATCACAACATTTGTGGCATCAAACCTCCCGCCCATCCCCACTTCCAGCACGGCAATATCCACTTTTTCTCTTTTAAAGCTCAAAAATGCCAGGAAGCTCAATATTTCAAAATATGTGGGATGGTACTGAAGTTTTTTGGCTTGAATAAGGGCATCGATTTTATCTTTGAGAAACGTCAATCTATGGCTGAAGGCCTTTTTGGAAATGAGGGTGTCCCCTATACGAATCCGCTCTCGTACACTCACAAGATGGGGTGAGGTGAAGAGACCCACACGAAAACCATGCAAGGATAGTATCCTGGTGATCACGGCACATACAGAGCCTTTTCCATTTGTCCCGGCCACCAGGATTGAGGGATAGTGAAAATGGGGACGATGTAGCGATTGGAGGACAATTCTGACATTGTCCAGACCGAATTTAGTACCGAGTTTCTGGACTTCTTCCAGATACCTCAAACACTGTTGGAAATTCATTGAGGCCGGTTCATAAAAAGACGGAGGGCTCGCGCAAGGTAGCTCTGGAGACTACTCCTTTCGACAATGTCGTCCAGCATGCCATGTTCGAGAAGAAATTCAGATCTCTGGAATCCTTTGGGAAGCTTCTCTTTAATAGTCTGTTCGATGACTCTCGGTCCGGCAAAACCGATGAGGGCTTTTGGTTCGGCAATGTTGATATCACCCAACATCGCATAGCTGGCGGTAACTCCACCTGTCGTGGGATCTGTAAGCAGAGAGATGAAGGGAATCCCCTCCTCTTCAAGTCGAGCAATGGCCGCACTTGTTTTCATAAGCTGCATGAGAGAGAGAGTTCCCTCCTGCATCCGCGCCCCTCCTGAACAGGATACTACAATGACCGGCATTTTTTCTAAAAGCCCTTTTTCCAGAGCTCGGGTTATTTTTTCGCCGACAACCGATCCCATGCTGCCGCCCATGAAGGCAAAATTCATACTGCTGATAACAGCTTGAATCCCCCCAATGGTTCCGACTGCATTCAACACAGCATCAGGATGGGCCGTCTTTTTTTGGTTTTCACTCAAGCGGTCGGAGTATTTTTTTAAATCGACAAACCCAAGAGGGTCCATTGGATAAATGTTTTGATCAAAAAGCTCATATTGTCCATCATCAAAAAGCAACTGCAGTCGTTCCTCTGCCGAAATTCTGAAGTGAAAGTGGCATTCTGGACAAATAAACGAATTATCCAGAATGTCCTGTTTGTAAAGAATGCGCTGGCAGTGATTGCATCGCGTCCACAGATTCTTCATAATTGTCCCTCAAATTTCGCCTTTTTTTGGGAGACTTTCGGCCATTTCAGCAAGTGTTTTTATAATGTCCTCGGGATTCGGTAGATCCTCCTCAATGGGCACTTCGTCATGAATGATGTTCAAGACTGCATTTAGTAACGCTTCATCATCATACGGTTTTTCAAAATACTCTGCGACTCCAAGAGACTTTATCGCTTCATTCTTGTACTGAGAACCTTTGTAGAGAGCCGTGACAATAATAATTGGGGTTTCACCCTCTGACTCTTCGCGAATTTTTTTTACAAGCTCAAATCCATGCAGTTTTGGAAGCATCGGTTCGAGGAGGACTAAATCCGGCTTTTCTTTGAAAAATTTTTCATAGGCCGATTGGCCATCGAAAGCCGTAATAATTTGGAGATTAAAAGGCAAGAATATAGTCTTTAAAGCTTCAATGCTTCTTTTTTCGTAATCGACGATAAGTATCTTTTTTTCTGCCATGGACTCTGCTATCGATTCTAGAGGAAGCAGGCATTCTTGTCAACGCGAGCGACCGCATTTGAATATTACAAATCAAGATTGTTCTATTTACCATTTTGAGTCGATTTGATATATTAACCAGGATGAATGAACAAGATTCCCTATCCCTCTCCCTTGTTATCCCTGTATTTAACGAAGCGGAAAACTTACCTATCCTCCATGCCGAAATCACCGAATCCTGCAGCAAACTTGGAAAAACATATGAAATCATCTTTATCGACGATGGAAGTCAGGACAATTCTTTTTTTGTCTTAAAAAAAATCCAAAGAGAAGATTCCGCCGTCAAACTCATTAAACTGAGAAAAAATTTCGGCCAGACCGCTGCCCTCACTGCCGGATTTGATCAAGCACAGGGCGAAATCGTCATCACTCTAGATGCAGACCTCCAGAATGATCCCAATGATATCCAGCAGTTTATCGAAAAAATCAATGAGGGTTATGACATCGTCAGCGGCTGGAGAAAACACAGGAAGGACAATTTATTTTCCCGCCGGCTCCCCTCTATGATTGCCAACTGGCTCATTTCTCGAATCACTAAGGTCAAACTCCACGATTATGGGTGCACACTCAAAGCTTTCCGTAAGGAAATCATAAAAAACATCAAGCTCTATGGAGAGCTCCATCGTTTTATCCCGGCCATCGCAAGCCAAATGGGTGTATCCATAGCAGAGATCAAAGTGAATCACAGAGCGCGACGGTTCGGAAAATCCAAATACTCCATCTTCCGTTTTCCCCGTGTGATCCTTGATCTTCTCACCGTTAAATTCTTGCTCAGTTATTCCACACGCCCACTCCAGGTTTTCGGGTTTTTTGGGCTGATCAGCGGAGTGGGGGGAGGTGTGATCGGTCTTACTATGTCTTACCAGCGGCTCATTCTCAAACAGCCAATTGCCGGCAGGCCTCTCTTGTTGCTGGCAATCCTGCTTATTGTCATTGGGATTCAATTTATCACCCTTGGACTTCTGGCTGAAATCATGGTCCGTGCCTACCATGAATCTTCAGATAAGAGCACGTACTTCATCCAGGAGATTATCGAATCTGATTCCGAAAAGACCTGAACAATTCTTTAGCCAATGAATATTCTCATGCTGGCCCCTGAACCTTTCTTCCAGCCCCGCGGCACCCCGATCAGTATCTACTTCCGAATTAGAGCCCTCGCTGATCTTGGACACAACATTGACCTCGTCACTTATCATCTTGGTGAAGACAAAAAAATAAAAAACCTGAAAATCCTGCGCATTCCATATCTTTTTTTCATAAAAAAAATCAAAATCGGGCCGTCATTAGTTAAAATTCCTCTTGATTTTCTGCTTCTTCTAAAAACCATGTTTCAGCTGACCATTAAACCCTATGATTTGATTTTTTCTCATGAAGAAGCCGGCTTCTTTGGGGCGGCACTCGCAAAAATCTGGAGAATTCCGCATGTCTACGACATGCATTCAAGCCTGCCCCAGCAGCTGGACAATTTCGAGTTCACCAGATCCCGTCGTATTAAGAGTCTTTTTCTCTGGATAGAAAAATTTATCCTTAAAAATTCACAGGCCATCATCGTCATCTGCCCCGATCTTTCGCAAACTGTACAGAAGATCGGATTCGGAAGCAAAGCTATCCTTCTGCAAAACTTTATTGACTTTGATGACCTGGAGAGTTTGCCAATTGATACCACCCTTGCGCGAAAAGACATTGCTCCTCGAGGAGAAAAAATTGTGCTCTACACAGGAAACTTCCAGCCCTATCAGGGAATCCCTCTTCTTCTGGAAGCCGCCACTCGACTGGATCAAGAAGATGTCATCTTCCTTCTCGTGGGAGACAGCAAATCCGCAGTAGCCCGCATGACACAAAAAGCTCAAAAAATGAACATTGCTAAAAAAGTGAAATTCACAGGACAGATTCCTCCCTCCCGGGTCCCCGGATATATATCCTTGGCTGATGTCCTTGTTTCACCACGATTGTCGGGAACAAACACTCCTCTTAAAATCTACTCCTTTCTCAAATCCGGAAAACCCGTTGTGGCAACAAATCTTTGGACACATACACAGATCCTTGATGAAAACATCTCTATCCTTGTCGATCCCGACGCGGACAACCTAGCAAAAGGAATTTCCTATGCGCTGAATGACCCAGGAGCCAAAAAACGTGCAGAATCGGCTAAACGGCTGGCTGAAGACGAATATATTTATCCCAAATACCTGGAAATAATGACAAAAGTGCTCAAAAAAGCCAGATCGAGCATTAAAAATAAAAAGCGGTAAATCATGCGTGCATTCATCACCGGAGCATCAGGTTTTGTGGGCACCCATCTGGTCAAAAAACTCCTCAAAAACAATTGGTCGGTCCGCATTCTGATCCACAAAAAAAATATCTATGATTCCAAGAATTGTGAAGTTATCGTGGGAGATATCGACGATGGAAAAATGCTGGAAGACGCCCTGCGGGAAACAGACGTCCTCTTCCATCTCGCCGCAGCGCTGGGAGGGTCTCTCATCGACAGGAATGAATTCTATCGTATCAATGCCGCCGGCACGGAGAAGGTTCTCGACGCCGCTTTTAACGCAGGAGTCAAAAAAGCCGTTCATTTTAGCTCTGCAGGAGTGTTAGGCACGGTCCAGAATAATGAAGCGGTTGATGAAGCCTATCCCCCACACCCCATCAGCACCTACGACCAATCCAAACTCGAAGGAGAAAAAATCGCCCTCAACAGAGCAAAAGAAGGAAAGCCTGTTCTTGTCATAAGGCCTGGCTGGGTGTATGGGCCAGGGGACCGGCGTACATTCAAACTGATAAAGGCCATCGCACGGAAAAAATTTATCCTTGTCACTCGAGGGCTGACAAACCAGACTCCTGTTTATATCGATGATCTTTTACTGGGAGTGCTGCAGTGCCTGGAACAGGGAAGGGATGGAGAGATCTATAATATCGCGGGAGACGAAGTCCTGACTGTCAGACAAATTGTGGAAAATATTGCCGTTGCCACAAACAGCACAATTCCCAAATTGACTCTTCCCCTTTTTCCCGCTAAGGTTGCAGCCTGGAAGCTTGAAAAGACATTCAAACTCTTTAAAAAAGAAGCGCCCCTCACCACAGGAAAACTGGCATTTTTCATCCATCCTAAACCCCTCTCCATTCAAAAAGCCGCCCGTGAACTGGGATTTATTCCTCAAACACATTTCAAGGAAGGCATAGCCCAAACCGTAAAATGGTACAGAGAGCAGGGTTGGCTTTGAAGTGTCTGCCCTTGACCTGGATAATTTACAAGGTCAGTCGTTTTTTTGATTGGCCCGCTTTAATCCTTTTGAAGACGCTGAAAAAGGAATGTCTTTTGGATTTTCACCTGTGTTAATAAACACAATATCATTTGGCTTGAGCTGGTCATCAATCTTCACATAACACGTCAATTGAGATCTACCTCCAATCTCGATATCCAAAGTTTTTACGCCTCGCTCATTCGTCGACACATTAAATTCGACAGCATAGTCCTTATACTGATCAAGGATATCTTTTTTGCTCAAATGATGCTTTTGTAGGGAATCGAATTTTTTATCGAAATAGATATTCCCGGAAAATTGACTTTTTTTGTCCGATCTCCACAGAAAATGCCAGGTTTTGTTCTCCACCCAAACGGCAAACAATTGAGGTTTTGAGACAATCTGCCGAACAAATTCATCTGATAGAGAAGGGTCGCTAAATCCTATCTTATGTTGGGATATGGATTCATCCACCATGCTCTTATCCCAGTAAGCTTCGGCTAAAATGAGATGATAGAAATAGTTGTCGGGATTGAGTTCAATGGCTTTGTTTAGAAAAATAATTGCTTGGTCAGTTCTCCCTGATCGTAAAAATTGATTGCCAAAAAAGAAATATTTCTGGGATACTGACTTGTGAAATTCTTCTGAAAGCTGAACACATTTATCTAATGCCTTAACGCCTTCATCCCAATTCTCTTCAATTAAGAGTTTAGTTCCAAGAATCCATAACTGCCTTCCAATATCAGCCTGAAGAGTGTCTAAAACAATTTGTCGGTAATCCTTGATATCTCCCAAAAAAATATTGATGAATTTCAGAATGGGCTGGGCTGTTTCACTCTTTTTTTTTCCTCCTAGATAGAGAAATCCGTTATTTTCTGCCCAGTTTAAATTTTCCATTGCTTTTTCTAAATTCAGGTCTAATAAGTGGAATTTTGTTTGTAAAAGACGGTATTCAATTTCCCTTTCAGAATGAAGAAGGATCAGAATGTCCACCATTTCAATCAATTTTTTTGAGAGAATCTTTCCTCCGGCTTTCCAATAAATCAGAGAATGCTCATCAACATTTTGTATTACTCTACCTTCTAAATTTTCACTAAAAGTCTTCGTTTTTTCCTCGTCAAGCAAAGAACGATCGATCACCAACCACAAACCTAGAGCATCACGAGAAATTTTTTCCAAATATTCACTAAAACGGCTTTGTACAATCAACCTTTTTTGTCCCTTGTTAAGTGCCAAAGGAATCAATTGGAGGACATTTGAACTGTCAGGAAAGGAATTTGAGAAAAGGATCTCTCCTGTTTCTGCCAAGTCCATTAACAAACTTTGAACACTTTTGTTTAAACTCAAGGAGCGTATCTTCCAGACATAATTGGAATATCCTATCAAACTAAAACACTCCAGGAGGAAAAAAATCATAACAAAGACAACAAATGACTGATTTTTATGAAAATGCGCTCTTTTCTTTTCAGCCTTTAAAAAAGATGCCAAAGACATCAAAAGGGAACTGAAAAGAGCGATTCCTCTTACCAACAAAATAAAAAAAATTGGCAGGAGAAAGATGAAATATCTGTCTGCCACCAGAAAAAATATAGGGCGTGGTTTAATCAAGTAAAAACTCAATATAGGCAAAAGGGTATAAACAAGAACTAAAATATCTTCCTTTCTCAATCGAATTAAACAGGAACAGATTCCCAAAGCAATAAAAAAGACAGCAACGAAGTAGAAGAGAGATGGAAAATAATAAAAATGATGGGTGAAGATCTGTTGGATGAGAGGGAACAAGCCGATTGTCGGTTCTCCCAAGAGTCTCTCTAAAGTTACTGCGATCCAATCTAATGAACTTATCTCCCCCCCATCCTCTTCCCCCACCGGCAAACGGAGCAAAAAAGTGATAGCGATTATAGCCAACGTGCATAATATAAAACGAATCAATCGATTTTTGTCTATTTGCCACGATTTTTTTTTACCGCCTTTAATTTTTTTGTCGAGCAAGAGAATCCCCACAAATGCGGCATAAGAAATAAGGGTCATTAGGGTAATAAGATGCGTATAAGCATTAATGGCAGCAAAAATGATGTAGAGAACCCAATATTTTGCCTCGTTTCCTTTAATCGCTTTATAGAAAAAATATAGAGAGAATAAAGAAAATAAAGTGAAGGTCGTGTAGGCTCTAGCGTATTGAGAGTACGAAATAAGATAATGTGAAAAGGAAACAAATAGAGCGGCTGTAAGCCCTATTCTCTTTCCAAAAAACAATTTTCCAACATAATATGTTCCTAAAATGATCAAAATTCCAAATAGAGCCGCGGGTAATCTCGACATCAACTCTAATTTTCCCATTGGCAAGAGAATATGGGCAAAAACTTGATAAACAATACTTCCATAGTCATGAGTTAAGACATAAGACAATGATTTAGCAGCAATTTGGACAGTATGAGGGGATTCATCAAGGTGAAAGACAAGAAAACTCAATTTGTAAAAACGGAGAAAAGTACCAAAAATGCATATGATAATCAGAGGGAGATTCTTCTTGAGTTTCTCAAACAATTTTTCCGCTCCCAAAAGAAAACTTTTTAT
>CAZEWV010000068.1:7895-10138 GCA_964516025.1 uncultured Eubacteriales bacterium | reverse complement strand
CTCGATGGGGTCACCACAAACCCCACTCTCGTCTCCAAGGAAAACCAGAAATTTGATGTGCTGATAAAAAAAATATGCAACATTGTCCATGGACCTGTCAGCGTTGAGAGTGTGTCCACCAAAGCCGATGCAATCATTAAGGAAGCCCGACGTTTGGCCAAGATTGCAGACAATGTAGTGGTGAAAATCCCGATTTGTTTGGAAGGGCTTAAGGCGACAAAAGCCCTGGCTGCGGAGGGAATCCAGGTTAATACAACCTTGATTTTTTCTTCACCGCAGGCTCTTCTAGCTGCCAAAGCCGGTTCCCGCTATCTCAGTCCTTTTGTAGGCAGGCTCGATGACATTTCTCAAGATGGATTGGATATGGTCGATCAAATTATCACCATTGTGAACAACTATGGTTTTGACAGTGAAGTGATTGTGGCCAGCATAAGACATCCTCTTCATTTCATTGAGGCTGCAATGATGGGGGCGGATATTGCCACCGTTCCGTTTTCTACTCTGGGGAAATTAGTGAAACATCCCTTGACGGATAGCGGGATGGCTTCATTTCTGAATGACTGGAAAAAAGTCAAAAAAAATTGAATATTTTTCTCGAATAAAATGACTATTGAAAAAAAACTCAAAGTTTTACGCCATAAAAGCGGCCTGGCTGAACTAGGTGGGGGGAAAGAACGGATAGAAACCCAGCATAAGTCCGGAAAACTTACGGCTCGAGAGAGGATCAACCTTCTCCTTGATGAGGGATCGTTTCAAGAAATGGATAAATTTGTTGTCCACCAGTGCAAGGATTTTAAGATGGACAAAAAAAAGTTTTATGGAGATGGGGTTGTCACAGGATTTGGAACGATTGATGGCCGAACCGTTTTTTTATTTGCACAGGATTTTACGGTTTTTGGGGGTTCTTTGAGTGAAGCGTACGGAAAGAAGGTCTGTAAGATTATGGATTTAGCCATGAAGGCAGGAACCCCAATGATCGGACTCAATGATTCAGGAGGAGCCCGCATACAGGAGGGTGTAGCCAGTTTGGCGGGATATGCTGATATTTTCCTTAGGAATACCCTGGCTTCGGGTGTTATCCCACAAATTTCCGCTATTTTGGGGCCTTGTGCCGGAGGAGCCGTCTACTCCCCGGCTATCACCGATTTTGTCATCATGACACAGGGCATCAGCCGGATGTTTATTACCGGACCGGAAGTTATCAAGGAAGTCACGCATGAAGAAGTGACGATGGAAGAATTGGGAGGAGCCGATACTCATAACACCCTAAGCGGGGTGGCTCATTTTTCGGCCGAAAATGAAGAGCAAACAATGGCCTTGATTAAAGAGCTATTGTCTTTTATTCCGGATAACAATATGGAAGATCCCCCATTCAGAGAAACCTCCGACCCTGTGGACAGGCTCAATGAAGAACTGAATTTTATAGTTCCCGATGATCCCAACCAGCCCTATGATATCCGTGAGATCATCAAGGTTGTGCTGGATGACAATTATTTTTTTGAGATCCAAGAACATTTTGCCAAAAATATTGTTATCGGTTTTGGCCGGCTTGGAGGCAAATCTGTAGGTATCACGGCCAACCAGCCGGATTACATGGCAGGAGTTTTGGATATCAATTCATCTGATAAAGCGGCCCGATTCGTTCGATTTTGTGATGCGTTCAATATTCCACTGATCACCCTGGAAGATGTGCCGGGATTTCTCCCCGGTGTTTCACAGGAACATGGGGGCATCATCCGTCATGGAGCAAAACTCCTCTATGCTTTTTCAGAGGCAACTGTGCCAAAAATCACCTTAATCACACGGAAGGCCTACGGTGGAGCCTATTGTGTCATGGCGTCCAAACACATAAGGGCCGATCTCAATTATGCCTACCCCACAGCGGAAATCGCAGTGATGGGCTCTGAAGGGGCCGTAAAGATTGTGTATAGGAAAGAACTGGAAAAGGCGAAAGATCCGGAAGAATTCAAGAAACGAAAAATCGAAGAATTTAGGGAAAAATTTGCCAATCCCTATATTGCCTGTGAAAAAGGCTATCTGGATGAAGTGATTGAACCGAAGCTCACACGGCCAAAACTCATCGCCGCTTTGAAGATGCTTGAGAATAAACGAGACACAAATCCTCCGAAGAAACATGGGAACATCCCACTTTGAGTTTTTTATGCCGAAAATATTTAAAAAAATCCTGATTGTCAATAGAGGAGAGATTGCGGTCAGAATTATCCGTGCTTGCCGGGAGTTGG